>JAYUSC010000532.1:0-3133 GCA_043755885.1 Pseudanabaena sp.
TCGCACCGCCTTTTCTATATCGCTTTTTTAATGCATAAAAAAGCGCCGAAATTGATTTTCATAGATATAAAATCGTATATCTAATGACATAAAGTTTAAGATAGGGTTATGCAGATCTTCATAACTTCTCTGCTAGGGCGAAATTAAACATATGACACCGATGACATTATTAGCTGAAGCTCCAGTAGAACATTTAGGTGATCTGATCGATGCGGAAATAGATTGCGAAAATTTGCGGAAATGTAATGCGGTAGTAGATGCGTGGATTCCTGACTGGTTGAGGATGAGTTGGGAGAAATCGCAAAGGGGTGAAAGTTTAGATCATGAAGATGTCGTTGGTCGAGCTTTAGATTTTGCATATCGGCTGCATGACAAACAATGCCGTGCGTCGGGGGAGCCGTACATATTACATCCGATCGCAGTTGCATCGATCCTGAAAGATTTAGGTGGCAGCAATGCGATGATCGCCGCAGGATTTTTGCATGATGTCGTTGAAGATACCGAAGTATCTTGCGATCAGATCGAGGAAATGTTTGGGAAAGAAGTCAGACAACTGGTGGAAGGGGTCACCAAATTATCGAAACTGAGTTTTGAGAGTAAAACTGAAAGCCAAGCCGAAAACTTTCGCCGTATGTTTCTGGCGATGGCGCAAGACATTCGCGTGATTATTGTCAAGCTTGCCGATCGCTTGCACAATATGCGAACACTGGAACATTTGCGTCCTGAGAAACAAGTATTAATTTCTAGAGAAACAAGAGAGATTTTTGCACCTTTAGCGAACCGATTGGGTTTAGGGCAAATCAAATGGGAACTGGAAGATATTGCTTTTCAATATATTCAGCCCGAAGAATATCAAACAATGGTCTCTCTAGTTGCCGAGACGCATCAGGATCGCCAAGAGCAGTTGACGGAAGTGACTAGGGTTTTAGCCGATCGCCTCAAGTCGATGGAAATTGATGACTTTGAAATTAGCGGTAGACCGAAGCATCTGTATGGTATTTATCGCAAGATGGAACGCCAAAAGAAGCAGTACAACGAGATTTATGATATTCAAGCTGTAAGGGTGATCGTCAATACTAAAGAAGAATGCTATCGGGTTCTGGCGGTTGTTCATGATCATTTCTGTCCGATTCCAGGACGCTTTAAAGATTACATTGGTTTACCGAAGCCCAATCGCTATCAGTCGTTGCATACGGCGGTGATTGGACCAAAGGGACAGCCTGTGGAAGTGCAGATTCGCACATGGGAGATGCATCACATTGCTGATTACGGGATTGCGGCGCATTGGAAATATAAAGAGAGTAACTCCGTCAGCAAGCCACTCAAGGGGGATGATCAGAAATTTACTTGGCTACGTCAGTTGGTGGAATGGCAGCGTGAACTGAATGATCCACAAGAATATCTTGATAGCGTCAAGGATGATTTATTTGATAGCGAAGTTTATGTGTTTAGTCCGAAGGGAGATGTGTACTGCTTGCCACGCGGTGCAACACCCGTAGATTTTGCCTATCGTGTACATACGGAAGTTGGCAATCATTGCGCTGGTGCATTAGTAAATAATGTGATGGTTACTTTGCATCGTCCGCTTAAACATGGTGATATTGTCACGATTCTGACCCAAAACAATGCTCATCCTAGTACTGATTGGATGAATTTTGTAGCGACAAGTTCCGCAAAGAGCAGAATTCGCCAGTGGTTTAAGCGATCGCGTCGGGATGAAAATCTCGCATTGGGTCGCAGTTCGCTAGAGCGAGAACTTGGCAAAAGTGGCTTAGAAGCTTTGATCAAGTCTGACCAGATGCTAAAGCTTGCCGAGCGATGCAATTATCACAATGTTGAGGATCTGATCGCAGGGATTGGCTATGGTGAAACTTCGGTTAATGCTGTAGTCAATAAGCTGCGTGAAAATCAGCACGATGATCGTTATTGCAATCCGCAAAAGTATGAAGCGCGTCATGAACCCGCGCATAGCCATAACTCTAAGTCCCCAATTTTGGGCTTAGACGGGATGGTTTACTCGATCGCAGGTTGTTGCGCTCCATTACCAGGGGAATCAATTGCGGGAGTTGTGGCTCTAGGTAGCAATCGTGGCATTACAATTCATCGCAATGATTGCCATAATTTAGCGAATATTCCTAGCGATCGCCTATTGCATGTGGGCTGGAATCAGAACAAAGAAGAAGATCAGGCACAAACTTATCCGATTGATATTCGGGTGGAGACTATTGATCGGGTGGGTGTGCTGCGAGATATTTTGACTCGTTTATCGGACAACAAAATCAATGTCCGCAAGGCTAATGTGCAGACCAAAAAAGGTAAGGCGGCGACGATTGATTTAAGTATTGATATTTGCGATCGCCATCAGTTTGATCGAGTTTGCAGTCAAATCAATAAAATGTGTGACACCCTCTCAGTTTCACGCTTTGTTGCTGAATAAAGTCCCAATTGTTTGTAGCGTGGCGAAGCCGCGCTACAAAATTATTAAATCGCACAACCCTAAAAGTATTTTATGGAAGTAGCAAAAATTATGAATTTTCAAACCATCGATCTCAGTTCTGTGATCACCCTAACTCGCGAAGATTTTGTCAAACTCTGTTCGGCAAATCCTGATATGAAACTTGAACGTACAGCCAAAGGAGAATTGATCGTGATGTCCCCAACAGGTGGTGAAACTGGTAGTTTTAATTTTGATCTTATTGGTGAACTTTACCTATGGAATCGGGAATTTAAATCAGGTAAAGCTTTTGATTCATCCACGGGGTTTAGTTTGCCGAAGGGTAGCGATCGCTCTCCTGATGCTGCATGGATTCCTCTCTCAAAATGGGAATCGCTCACGCCTGATCAGCGTCGAGGCTTTTTGCCAATCTGTCCTGAGTTTCTGATCGAGCTTTTGTCACCGAGTGATTCATGGAAACAGGGGCTAATCAAGATGGAAGAATATATGGACAATGGCTGTCTTTTGGGCTGGTTGATCTCGCCTAAACTGAAACGAGTTGCCATCTATCGCCAAGGGCAACCAGTAGAAATTTTGGATAATCCTCAAACTCTCTCTGGTGAAGATGTATTACCAAATTTTGTCTTGGAAATTGGCAATATGTTTGATTAAAATCCAACAGATGAGAGGCGGCGCTTC
>JAYUSC010000533.1:0-7363 GCA_043755885.1 Pseudanabaena sp.
AAAGTGACCAAAGGAAGCTTCCACTTGCCATTCACTGCCGAGGATGGCTTGGATGGTTTTGCACTTGGATGGAGATTCAACGAGTAATAGCTTTTTCATATTTTTATACCTGTGTAAATTTTATCGCCAAACGGACTTATTTCTGATTTTCAAGAAATTTGGTTTGCTGTGCATTCAACATGGCGACAGCCCTACTGATATTGGCTGCATCTCGATCAGTGACATTGGATTCAATGATTTTGCCCTGCGACAATCGGATTAACAGGACGATCCTTTGCCTTTAAAGTCCTCGGATACTTCGCTAAACCATCAAACATCGACAGAGCCATAGATTGAATCTGTGATGATGCGAAGCGTTATCTATATAAAACTAAGAGTGATCGCTATACTGGTGAATGATATATTTATCAAGCATCACTTGAGCATCATCGTGTTCCTATGGGCTACGAGCCACTCCACCACAAATATCGCCCGCAAGTCTTCGCCGACCTCGTTGGACAAGAGGCGATCGCGCATACCCTTAGCAACGCCCTAAACACTAAGCGCATCGCACCTGCATACCTATTTACAGGGGCAAGAGGTACAGGCAAAACATCGAGTGCGAGGATTATGGCAAAGTCGCTCAATTGCCTAAATTCTGACAACCCTACGCCCCACCCCTGCGGTAAATGTGAGCTATGCCATAGCATTGCCAATGGTAACGCCCTAGACATCACCGAAATTGATGCGGCAAGTAATACGGGTGTTGATAATATTCGGGAATTAATTGAACGCGCTCAGTTTGCGCCAGTTAAAGCAAGGTTTAAGGTTTATATTATTGACGAATGTTTGACAGGCGATACGCTTGTACAAACTGACAAAGGCTTAATGCGGCTGGACGATCAAGATTTATTAGGTAAGCAAGTACTTAGCTATAACGAAAAATCTGCTGCATGGGAATATAAAAAAGTTTTACGTTGGTTAGATCGTGGTGTAAAACCTACATTAATTATCAAAACCAATCAGCGATCAATTCAATGCACAGGTAATCATTTAATCAGGACAGAATCAGGATGGACTCAAGCAAGCAATATCAAAATTGGGATGAACATCTTGTCACCTGTAGCTGTGGCTGTGGAGAGAGACTGGAAATCCCTCAATTTCTACTTCAAAAAGGTAGAGGATTACAGAGCATTTTATCCTACTGGAAGCGACATCCTTACAAAAAAAATCACGGTATCTGGAAACAGCGTACAGAAAACTATCTTGCAGCAGCAGGACACATCTCAACTGAAGTGCTTGGGCTTATCTACGGCACATTGTTGGGAGATGCTGCCATTCTCTACCCCAATAAACACAGTCGTTTCCCTAGGATCGCATGGACACACGGATACAAACAGAAAGAATGGCTGGAATACAAAATCAATAGACTGTCAGGATTACGCCCCAATTTCCGTATTGCCAAAAATAGTGGCTATGGAGAACTCTCTGTCTGTAGCAGTACAATGTGTCATCCCCAACTCAATACAGTATTTAACGTCGTTAACCCTACAGGGAATGCTAAGAACGTCTCTATGGAGTGGCTTGAGCAACTTACTCCTGAAGGCTTGGCATGGTGGTATATGGATGATGGCTCACTTATACTCACCCCAGAAGGCAGTCCAACAATTCACTTATCTACAGAAGGATATTCTCTGTCAGAGAATCAACTCATTGAATGTTGGCTTCAATCAATCGGATATGAGTCTAAGGTTCGATCCTATAAAAGAGGAGATAAAACCTATAACTACATTTGCATGGGCGCAAATGCCAGTAGAAAATGGTTGGCAGATCTACGACAATATTCTATCCCATCAATGGAATACAAATTTGGAGAGGGTCGAATCTGTAACAGTCGTTGGTGATGAAAGAGTATATGACATTGAAGTAGAAGATAATCATAACTTCGTTGCTAATGGTTTGCTAGTTCATAACTGTCATATGTTGAGTACAGCAGCGTTTAACGCATTGCTGAAAACTCTAGAAGAACCTCCCGATCGCGTAACTTTTATTCTGGCTACAACTGATCCACAGCGCGTATTACCGACGATTATTTCGCGATGTCAGCGGTTTGACTTTCGGCGGATTCCGCTTGATGCGATGGTCAAGCATTTAGAGAAGATTGCTGTTAATGAGAATATTAATATTCGGACTGAAGCGATTACCTTGGTTTCGCAAATTGCACAGGGTGGACTACGTGATGCCGAATCTCTGCTCGATCAATTGAGCTTATTAGATGGAGAGATTACGGTTGAGGCAGTTTGGGATTTAGTGGGATCGGTTCCTGAGCAAGATTTGCTGTCACTAATTGAAGCGATCGCAGCCGATCATGCGACCCAATTAATTGATTATGTACGGCGAATAATGGATCGCGGTCGCGAACCTCTGATCGTGTTGCAGAACTTGGCGAATGTCTATCGAGATTTATTAATCGCCAAAACAGCTAGCGATCGCAGTGACCTTGTTGCCATGACCAGCTCTGGTTGGGAACGATTGAGCCAACTCGCTCAAGGTTTAGCCATCCCCAATATTTTGCTAGGTCAACAACATTTGCGATCGGCGGAACTGCAAATCCGCAATTCTAACCAGCCGCGCCTATGGCTCGAAGTTACGCTGATGGGGTTACTGCCTTCTGCTCAAGTTGCGATCGCACAATCACAATCGCCGATTTCTTCTCAACCATTCATTCCATCGCGGCATGTACCCGCAACTCCACAATTTACGCCCCAAGCACCACCAAAACCAGAAGCGCCGCCAATCCCTCAAGTCGCCAAGGTTTCCGAACCATCTACCAATTCGACAACTGCTCCAAGCATTGCCGAAACACCGATTTCGTCTGGAAGTGATGATTTCGAGAATGTTGCGTCTGTTGGTTACGATCTCGATCAGTTATGGCAAAGCATTCTCTCAATGTTGCCAACACCAACCAAGCACGTTTTTATCCAAAAACAAGCACATTTTATCTCTATTGATAGTAGTACTGCAAAGGTGGGATTGGGTAGTAACAAAGATGAAACAACCAAAAGTATTGTGGTACAAAAGCGAGGTGAGCTAGAAGATGCTTGCTCTAAGCTATTCCAGCGCCCGATCAAAGTAATGTTCTCATTTGTAACTACAGCGCCACAAGCTGAGCAAGTACAAGTTACGGCTCCTCTCCCTGTTAGTCCTGCGATCGCACCGCCACCCGCTGCTTATCAAAATCCAATCCCGCCATCAGTTTCTAATCCCACACCCGTACCTCCATCCCCCAATATTCCGCCTTCTGAGCAGCCACAAACATCCCAGCCTAGAGGCTATGTGGGGATATCAGAGGATGATAGGGTAATCAAAAACTTAGCAGATTTGTTTAATGGACAGATTGTTGATCTTGATGAAGAAGCTGATGAACAATAGGAGACAAAACTCCTGAGCTTTAGACCATTAATTCTAAGGAACTTACACAAAATAATTGAACCCCAAAATATTGCGGCGGGTGTAGACCGCCGCAATATTTTGGGGTTTTATATGGATCGTTTTTTCTTGAAGTCCCCTAAAAATGTTGCTTTGCAACACTTTTAAGGATTTTATTTAAACAGTTGCCGCAGTGCGCTTGCGTCTGCCAACGCTAGTCGTAGCAGCACCAGTTGCTACAGGGACTTCAAGAACTGCCACGCCATTACCGTTGCCGCTTTCTTGCTCAACTTTAGGAATAACTCTATTGCCACCTGATTTTAAGGTTACACCTAAGGCATTAGGCTTTGCCGCTGGTGCAGGAGCAGATTGAGTGGAATTGGGAGGTGTTTGCAATAGGAACACGATCACTGGTTTGCTTTGAATCTGTTGACGCAAGACACGGGTGAGGTCACGCTCAAGTTGACCACGTAAACCGATCCAATCAATTTCCAAAGACCCGACATTGCGAGCATAGTTACCCCAAGAATTAGCCAAAGAGTTATCGATCGCTTTTGCAACCAAAGCAATAATTTGCGAATGTTCCATCGGTAGAACCACGCCACTGAGCTGAATGTCAGGATTGGTGGAGAGCTTACCGTCAAGCCCAACTGATACTGCGATCGTGAAGATACCTTCGCCAGAAATTTGTTGGCGATCGCGCAATACATCGCCCTTGACCATGCCATCGCGAGAAGAATCAACTAGCTCTACACCAGAAGGAACTTTATCAACAATTCTCATGTAATCTTGACAAACTTCAACCACATCACCATTTTCAGCAATGACGATATTTTCGCTAGGGATACCCATCGCTTCCGCCATCTTGGCGTGCTGTCTGAGCATTCTCAATTCACCGTGAGCAGGGAAGAAGAACTTTGGACGCACAAGTGCCAACATCATTTTATGTTCTTCTTGAGAACCGTGTCCCGAGACGTGAATGCCTTTGTCTTTACCGTAGATTACATTTGCCCCAAGTGCCATTAATCGGTCAATGGTACGCACAACTGGAATTGTGTTTCCAGGGATTGGATTGGCTGAGAAAATGACGGTATCGCCTTGACGGACTTCCAATTGTCTATGGCTGGAATTTGACATTCTGGTTAGAGCTGACATCGACTCACCTTGAGAGCCTGTGGTCAAAATCAGAATTTGATCATCACGATAGTGACGGAGATTTTGTAGAGGTTGGAAGAGGTCATCGCGGCACTTGATGTAACCAAGGTTACGCGCATGGGCAATCACGTTCAGCATCGATCGCCCAACTACGCCCACGACACGACCTTGCTTATCGGCAATGTCTAGAATCATGTTGACGCGATGGACTGAAGAAGCGAAGGTGGTAATGATGACGCGCCCTTTTGCCATCATGATATATTTCTCAAGGTTAGGATATACAGCCCTTTCTGAAGGCGTAATTCCAGGGAGTTCAGCATTGGTGGAGTCACTAATCAATGCCAATACGCCTTTTTCGCCATGCTCAGCCAGACGTGCGAGGTCAAAGAATTCACCATCAACGGGAGTGTGGTCAATTTTGAAGTCGCCAGAGTGAATCACCATCCCCGCAGGTGTATTAATTGCGATCGAGAAACTATCGGCGATCGAGTGAGTGTTCCGAATAAACTCTACAAAGAAGTTAGTGCCGACGCGAACGACATCACGGGGCATGACGCGGCGCAGTTCGGTGCGATTTAGTACGCCAGCTTCACGGAGTTTATCTTCGAGTAGCGCCATCGCTAAACGTGGTCCATAAATAACAGGAATTTCAAACTGCTTTAAATGGAAAGAGATTGCACCGATATGATCTTCGTGACCATGGGTGACAATCATGCCTTTGATCTTATGTTTGTTTTCACGCAAATAAGTCATGTCTGGCAAGACGACGTTGACACCTGGCATCATGTTGTCAGGGAAAGACAAACCACCATCGAGCAGCATGATTTCGTCGTTATATTCAAACACCCATGTGTTTTTGCCGATTTCATGGAGTCCGCCGAGGGCGATGATTTTGAGAGTAGGAGCGTTGGTTGTAGGCATGTTTTTGTATAAGGAAAAGGTAAAAGGGAAAAATGGGAATTGAATTTTGAGAACAATTCAATTTGTTTGGGGATGGAGAATTTGCGGTTATAAATACCTAGATAGAATCACTAGAAAAGTTTAGTTCCCCCACAAGTTGATCGTGATTAGAAGTAATCAATTTCTATGTCTCTGGGCTGAAGTTGTCAACCTTTGTTAAGCAAGAATTCCGACTTCTTGTAAGACAATTTTTAGCTTGGCTTCAAGCTCGGTATTACCTGCAACTAGAGGCGATCGCACTACGCCTGTATCTAATCCCAACAAGCGCAAAGCCACTTTGAGAGGAATAGGATTACTGGTTAAGAACAAAGCCTTAAACAAAGGAAAAAGCTGAATATGAATTCGCAAAGCTTCCTGCACTTTACCTGCGGCAAAGGCTTGCATCATTGCTTGCAGTTGCGTGCCAACTAGATGTGAGGCGACGCTGACGACTCCCTTTGCACCCACTGCCATTAATGGCAATGTTAGCGAGTCATCTCCCGAATAGATCGCAAACTCGGCTGGTGTGAGGGCGCGAATTTGGCTGGCTTGATCTAAATCACCTGTTGCTTCCTTAATCCCAATGATACTAGGGATTTCGGCTAACTTGGCAACGGTCTCAGGTTCTAGTTTGCAACCTGTGCGACTAGGAACATTATAGAGAAGAATCGGAAGCTCTGGTGTGGCTTCGGCAATCGCTCGAAAATGTTGATATAAACCCTCTTGCGGAGGCTTGTTGTAATACGGTGTTACTTGCAGTGTACCATCTAATCCGAGATGTGCGGCTTTGATGGTAGCGGAGATCGCCTCCGAGGTGGAATTTGATCCTGTACCTGCCATGATTTTCGCTTTGCCTGCGATCGCAGTTTTCAGCACCGAAAATAATTTATATTCTTCATCCCAACTCAGAGTTGGCGATTCGCCTGTCGTACCGCACACGACAATCGTATTGGTTCCCGTCGCCACCAAATGCATGGCAAGCTGTTCTGCTTTGGCATAATCGACATTCCCTTCAGTATCGAAGGGGGTAATCATTGCTGTTAATAAACGTCCGAAATCAATGTCACGCATAGATACTCAATAATTAGATAATAGCCTTGGCAATTAGCAATTCGGCAATCTGAACCGCGTTCAGCGCTGCACCTTTACGGATTTGATCGCCACATAGCCATAATTCCAAACCATTGGGGTGAGAAATATCTTGACGAATTCTTCCTACTAACACATCATCTTTGCCGCTAGCATCAATGGGCATTGGGAAATAATTTTTGCTAAAGTCTTCCACCAATGTCACTCCAGACGCAGTAGCCAGAATCTCTCTAGCTTTGTCTGGATTGAAAGGATGGGCAAACTCTAGATTAATCGCTTCAGAATGCGCCCTTAATACGGGAACCCGTACACAGGTCGCCGTAATCCGAATATCTTGATCGCCAAAAATTTTGCGCGTCTCATTCACCATTTTCATCTCTTCCTCGCAATAGGAATTATCCGTCATGGGCGAGTTGTGGGGGAAAAGATTAAAGGCGAGGGGATAGGGCAGAATCTCAGGTACGGCAGGTTCACCGTTGAGAATTGCTTGTGACTGTACTTTTACTTCTTCCATCGCTCTTGCACCTGCGCCACTTGCCGATTGATAAGTCGCGGCGACAATCCGCTGAATCGGTTGCACCTGATGCAGTGGGTAAATTGCTACAGCCATGAGAATGGTCGTGCAGTTGGGATTAGCAATAATGCCTTTGTGATGCGCGGCGGCTTCAGGATTTACTTCTGGCACAATCAATGGCACATCGGGATGCATCCGAAAAGCACTAGAGTTATCAATCGATACTGCACCCGCTTTGGTTGCGATCGGTAGCCACTT
>JAYUSC010000534.1:0-7362 GCA_043755885.1 Pseudanabaena sp.
AGTCCGGACATTTGACCGTTGCCAAACAAGGCAAGGTCAATATTTTCTCGGGCCGCATTTTAGAAATCGAAGGCCTGCCTGATCTGAAAATTGAGCAAGCTTTTGAATTGGCCGACGCCTCCGCCGAGCGCAGCGCCGCAGGTTGCACCGTCGCGCTCAACACCGCGCCGGTAATCGAATATCTGAAGAGCAACATCGTGCTGCTCAAGGCGATGATTGCTGACGGTTACGCCGACGCACGCTCCATCGCCCGCCGCATCAAGGCGATGGAAGCCTGGCTTGCCGACCCGAAATTGCTCACGGGCGATGCCGATGCGGAATACGCCGCGATCATCGAAATTGATCTCGCCGAAATCACCGAACCGATCGTCTGCTGCCCGAACGATCCGGACGACGCGAAGACGTTGTCCGACGTGGCGGGTGCCCAGATTGACGAAGTATTCATCGGCTCCTGCATGACCAACATCGGACATTATCGCGCCGCCGCCAAAGTCCTCGAGAAAGAACCTCCCGTCAAAACCCGTCTCTGGATTGCTCCACCCACGCGTATGGATGAGTTCCAACTCAAAGAAGAAGGAATCTACAGCATTTTCGGTGTCGCTGGAGCTAGAACTGAAGTCCCAGGATGCTCGCTCTGCATGGGCAATCAAGCTCGTGTTGCCGATGGCGCAACTGTGTTCTCCACTTCCACCCGCAACTTCAATAACCGCATGGGCAAAGATGCTCAAGTCTATCTCGGCTCAGCAGAACTAGCGGCAGTCTGTGCCTTACTAGGCAAGATTCCCACGGTGGAAGAATATCAAGCGATCGTCACCAAAAAGATCGATCCTTTTGCCAGTGAGCTTTATCGCTATCTCAACTTTGATCAGATTTCCAATTTTGAAGATCAAGGTCGGGTGATTGCGCTAGAGGATATGCCTCGCATTGAGGATATTTTGGGTATGCCTGTACTGGCGAAGTAGTTAGCTGAAATATTAGGGAGAGCCTATAAACGGCTCTCCCTAATATTTCAACTATATAGCTTCAGTTTATAACTCATTTCGGATTGCTATATTAGGGCGAATCAAAACGATCGGAGTCTGCTCAGCAGCATTTCCCGCAGGATTCATTAAGAGAGCTTGATTGAGAAGTTTCTCAGATACACCTGAAGTCGCGGCTAAAACTTTGACTCGACGCAAATCGTTGACATCCACGATCGCAGCTTCGAGTCCTGTCCCTGCTTTGATTTCATCAACTACGGCTTGAGGGTTTTTTGGACCAAGGACGATAAATTGGTCATAGGGAGGCAAAGTCCCAGTCACATCATCAATCAGTCTTGCCTGATCGCCAGCCAGCATATAGAATACCCCTGGCATTCTCAGGAAAGCTTTGGCTAAAGCGCCGACAATGAACGCAAAAGCAACTCGCCACGCACCCGACTCATTAATCAATGATTGCAAACCGCAAGCGGTCGCGAGACTAGAGGTACTTTTAAAGTAATAGCAAAGACGTTTAGCTAACCACTTAGGCTGAATGTCGCTGGGATGATAGAAATTTCCTTGCATAATTGCGATCGGTGTTTCGGCGATCGTGACAATATCACCCGCTTGAGCATGACTGATCACATAGCGCTGCATTACTTCAACAGGATTATCTCCTGCTGATAAGATGTGTGTCCGAATGGGCAGTACATCCGCATCAGGCGTGGGTCGCCAACGTTCCCTTTGATTTGCGTCAGGAAATTGCAGGGGAATAATGCAATGTTTAACTTTTTCTTCACGTCCTGCTGGCCCGTAAATTGTGTAATGCACACGTACCCATACAGTTTTCAGCTCTTCTAATTTTTTGCCATTCAGGTCAATCAGAATCTCAAGCCCTGTGCTGTGATCGGGAGTGACAATATATGATTCCCAATAGTTATCATTACGACTCGCAGAATTGGGATGGCGCGATCGCAATTCGACTTCGCTATTAATCCCATCAAGGCTATCGTTAGACAGCATCGAGATCACAGGATTTACTTCTACGAGAAACACATCGAGATTACGAGTTTTGTTGGTAGCGGTGAGGATTAACTCGATACGATAGTGTTCTGGCTCGTAGGTCAAAAATTGCCAAAGCCCACTATCAAATTCTAGTAAGTTGCCTTGGCGAGTTGTGTATTGCCACTCAAACAATAACCACAACAGAAAAACCAGACCACCCAAAACCGCGATCGCAATACTCACACCAATCAAAATATTCATATATCCCTAAATCTCTACTTCCTAATCTTTAAGCCCTAAGAGAAATGACTAATTTTTTTGTGGCACGACTTTGCCGCGCCACAAAAAATTGGTCGTCAGCCCCCTAATCTCTACTAATAGACTGCTTGAGAGTTTTGCAAAGTTCTGCGATCGCATGTAAGCCACCATCAGGCTCGGCAAGTCTTTTCACCATTGCGCTACCCACGATCGCTCCATCTGCGTTCCAATCGATCACCTGTTTAGCATGTTCAGGCTGCGAGATACCAAAGCCAACGGCGATCGGCTTGTCTGTAATTATTCTCAGTTGCTCGATCATCGTTTTTACTTCCTTAGCAACTTCAGTCCGCACGCCTGTAACACCCGTCGCACTGACCACATAGATAAAGCCCTGTGACTTCTCTGCGATCGCCGCGACGCGATCGGGTGGGCTAGTCGGCGCAATTAACAAAATTACTTCAATACCTGCTTTTTGAGCAGGTTCTAGCAAAACATGAGATTCTTCTAAAGGTAAATCGGGGACGACTAAACCGCGCACACCCGCTTCATAAATTGTTTGCAAAAACTTGGCTACACCCATATTCAAAATCGGGTTGTAGTAGGTGAATAAAATAATTGGCGATCGCAAATCTGGGGCAACGGCTCGCACAACATCTAAGACTTTTTCTAAAGTTGTGCCATTTCGCAAGGCTCTTGTGGCTGCGGCTTGAATTACGGGCCCATCTGCTAATGGGTCAGAGTAAGGTACACCAAGCTCGATCATGTCCGCACCGTTCTGATCCAAGACCCGCAGAGCTTTTGCTGTCGTTTCTAAGTTAGGATCGCCAGCCGTAATAAATGGAATCAGCGCGGCTTGCCCTTTAGCTCGCAGTTCTTCAAATCGAGCGGAAACGGATATCATGACGTAAAAATTCCCACAAAATGTAGTCCCGTATTATAGTAGCGCCTCATGGCTACTTGTTGCTGTGATCCTATATCCTATATCTGGCGGGTTGCATCGCGCCCCTAAACGTAGTACAAGAAAGTGTGGACTTGTTAAAGTTTTGTAAAACGTTGCAAACTGCTTAAAAGATTCTAAAAACTTACAAAAATTAAAAAATGGCGTTAATTATGGCGCAAATCTTTGGAGAATTCACGGAAGATTTTTCAGAAAGAAGTGAATTTTTGGTTTTGGGATTTTCCCCATCATCTTTACCAATTCAACTACGCTGGAAAACCAATGGGCTGTCGGCTGATTTCTTAGGAGATTATGTCAAAAACTTTTTCCCTGGTGACACTAGTGCTGCGTTAAATAAACAAACGGAAGTACGTCATGCAGTTAGCTTTGTCGCCAATGAATTGCTAGAGAATGCGATGAAGTACAGCGATAAAACTGCTGGACAACCAGTAAATCTGGAAATACATTTATTTAGCGATCGCCTAGTATTTTTATCGAAAAATAGTGTTCACCAAGATGAGATCGCTAAGTTCCAGACCTACTTGCAACAACTTACCACCAGTGATGTTGATGAAATGTATATAAACCAAGTCGAAAAAAGCATTGAGAGTGACGGAACCGAAAGTTCTGGACTTGGCTATTTGACGATGATCATGGACTATGATGCAGTCCTAGGATGGAAGTTTGATCAGATTGTCAATAAGCCTGCCACAATAGTGACAACAATGGTGAAATTGCCTCTTTAATAAAATATTCAACAAAAAACCATTAGAGTGACCTTTAGTGAAGTTTCTAAAAAATCATGAATCAAATTTTTATCAGGAGAAGCTAAATAATGGAAGTTAAAGGAGATGACTATCGGGTCTGGTATGAAGAATCAGATGCAGTTATCTATTGCCAAGGATCTCTACGTTTAGCAGGGACAGAAGAATATTCTCCAATTGTGCAGGTATTAGAGAATGTAATTGAACAAAGCCCCAAAAAGATCGCCTTAAATCTTTGTCAGCTAGAATTTTTGAATAGTTCAGGTATTAATGTCCTATCTAAATTCGTGATCAAAGTTCGTCAAAAGGAGACAATTAAGATTACTGTGCAAGGATCTGAAAGCATCCCTTGGCAAGGAAAATCCTTGAAAAATTTGCAAAGATTAATGCCAGCCCTAAAATTAGAATGGGTTTAACCAAAGACGAATCGCCCGCTTAGCGGGCGATTCGTCTTTGGTTTTGAGACTAGGTGGCGATCTCTGTAATTTTATGGATGATTTCTTGGCGAATAATCTCTAAAAGACTGTTGATTACTGCTGGAGAAACATGACCAGTATCAACCTCGCAACCTGAAACTTGAGACAAAAATGTCAGAATCTGTTTTGGCAGAATCAATGTCAACCCATTTTTGAGATGAAGTTCTAATTTGCAAACTCCTATCACCAAAGGATAATCGCTGTATTGATTTAATCCATTGATCAACTGTCCACCAGCATCGAAATAACTCAATTTTACATATCGATGACTGGGCGGCTGACTACCATAACCATAAAGTTCTTGTTTAATAAACTCCACAAGATCAATAAAATGATTAGTCCCTGCATATAACAAACATTGCTCTAATGCTTGAGTTAGTGGCAACTTATCGATCGCCTCTTCCGATTCTAGACGTAATTCTAAGGCGGTTAATATATCGTCCAGACTTAAAGGAATATGAGCTTCGGGAACTGACATGATGATCCGCAATGGTTGAGCTATCTTTATAACATTTACGCCCCCACGCACTCAAGTGCGAGGCTCAAAACTCAAACCACTACTAAGATCCGCTAAGATGAAAATCAAAGTTACTCTTGCCTAAAGCTTATGCTCACATCCGATCGCATTGTTAAACAAGAAAGTAAACAACAAATTACACCAGACACTACTGATATAGATGTCCCCAAACGCGGGATGCCAGTTACGATCATTACGGGCTTTTTAGGCAGTGGCAAAACCACCTTGCTCAATCACATTTTACAAAACCAGCAGGATCTGAAAGTTGCAGTTTTAGTAAATGAGTTTGGCGATATCAACATCGATAGTCAGTTGTTGGTTTCTGTCGATGAAAACATGATGGAGCTGAGTAATGGCTGCATTTGCTGCACGATCAATGATGGGCTAGTTGATGCGGTTTATAGGGTGCTGGAAAAAGGCGATCGCATTGATTACATGATTGTCGAAACCACTGGTGTGGCTGATCCCTTACCGATCGCTTTAACTTTTTTAGGCACTGAGTTACAGCATTTAACTCGTCTTGATTCGATCTTGACCGTAGTTGACTCCGAAGCTTTTACTTCTGACCATTTCAATAGTGAAGCGGCTCATGCTCAAATTATGTACGGCGATATCATTATTCTCAATAAAACCGATCTAGTTGCCGAAGAAAAGCTACAAGAACTAGAAACTTACATTAATCAGACGAAGACTAAAGCTCGAATTTTGCGATCGCAGTTAGGCGTTGTACCACTGCCACTAATTCTCGATATTGAGATCGACCAATCTGCGATCGCGGCGATCAAAGAACCTAGTCAAGAAACTGATCATCACGAGCATGACGCTCACGCCCATGTCGATGAACACATTCATGATGCAAATTGCCAACATGATCACCACGACCATGATCATCATCACCATTCTGATCACCTCGAAAACGATGGTTTTATCTCAATTTCATTTCAAAGCGATCGCGCCTTTGATCTTGATAAGTTTCAAAACTTTTTGGACAAGCAATTGCCCATCGATGTTTTCCGAGCCAAGGGTATTTTGTGCTTCGCGAATATCGACAGTCGCTACGTCTTTCAGCTCAGTGGTAAACGCTATGAACTCAAAACTGACGATCGCGGCAAGTCGCTAAATAATCAACTAGTGATCATTGGTCGTAATTTGCACCGTGAAGAACTACTAGCAAAGCTTACAGACTGCCTTGTCTAGCAAAAAAAGCACCCGCAAGGGTGCTTTTTTTGATTAGGCGTGAACAGCAATGCGATCGCATAACTGATCAGCTTGCATGACCCCCTCAATGCGATCGACAGGCGCTCCATCCTTAAACAAAACCAATGTCGGCAAAGCATAAACCTTATACTGCGAAGCGAGATCGGGATAATTATCAGTATTGATCTTCACAATCTGAACTTTATCTTTCATTTTTTCACTAACCTTGTCCAAAATCCCTGTCATGAGCTGACAAGGACCACACCAAGGCGCATAAAAGTCTACAAGTACAGGCAATTCTGAACTTTCCAACAATTCGTCAAAACTACCAAACTGCTTTTTCACTGACATGGTGCGATCGCTCCTCTAAAAACTTAATTTTATCAAAGAACCAGTTTTTTTTGTGGTGCGGCAAAGCCTCGCCACAAAAAAACTGGTTCTTTATGGCATAGCGAAGCTTTTGGAAGTAGATTTAATCCTGAAGTTTTCCTTTGACAAAAGCTCTAAATTTTATTTCTGCGGCAACTTCATCTTCCTGAGCCTCTGCTAGAAAATTATGTAGATCTTCTTTTTGTACCCAAATAAAAGTGGGGCTGCGATCGCACTCGACGTATTTCTCTTCTTGGAGTTGATAGATACATAGCTCCCTGCCGTTATACCGCCAAAATTCAGGAATACCCATACTCGCATAAAGGCTATTCTTATCAATGTCGGTATGGGTAATATCCACTTCGACCACCAAATTAGGGGGCGGATCTTGGGTAAAATCGACCGTTTTGCCTACCACCTTAGACTGGTTCTGAATGTAGTAAGCACAATCTGGCTCTGCACCGCGTTTCAAACCCTCGTGGCTCATGGTTATCGATCCCATTGTTTTAACCTTCATCCCCATTTCCACCACTAAAATGATAATAAAACGCTCGATTAAGCGCAGGGAAAATTCGTGGATGACTGATGGCATAGTGATTTCTAAAGTGCCGCGATCGTAAGTAATCCTTACTGAACGTCTTTCGGGAACAGCCTGTAATATTTGTTGATAGGAAAGCCAGCTTACTCCATACAGCGTGACCCGACGCTCACCTTGTTTTGCTTCTGAAATAGGGTGAGAAATAGAGTTTGACTTTGCTTCTAATGGTAAAACAGCGACAACCATTGGTTAACCACAAATCTATAATCGCTATTCTATAGCAATCCTCAATAATTTATAGCGCGGCACTTTTTCAAAAAACTAATTTGGGGTTTTCCATCG
>JAYUSC010000535.1:0-3125 GCA_043755885.1 Pseudanabaena sp.
TTCCTCAACAGCCCTGAAATCAAAAAGCTGATTACCGAACTACGTCGCGTTGAAGACCAACAAAATCTTAATCTTGCCAGCTATCGCAAACTCCAAAAAGATGTACTTACTCAAATTCCCAATGCAGTCCTACTCTATCCATTGATCCTTGACGATCGCCTAGAGCTAATCATCATCAATGCCAAAACCCCACCCCTGCGCCGCACCGTCAACATCAAACGCGAACAACTCAACCAAGAAATAGTTGACTTCCTTGCTGATCTTCGTGATGCTGGCTCCGAAGATGTTAAAAAACCTGCCAACAATCTCTATAAATTGCTGATTCAACCCTTTGAATCAGAACTAAAAGAGCTAAAAATTGACACAATTATCTATGCTCCAGATGGACAACTGCGCTATATTCCTCTCTCAGCGCTCTATGATGGCAAACAATGGCTAGCCGAACGCTATCGCGTCAACAATATCACCGCCGAATCCCTTACCTCCTTTGCGCCAAAACCACTTGCTACACCTCGCATCTTTACAGGCGCATTTGGCGGCAAAGCAGGGCTTAAGACCCGTGCAGGATTTGATGGTTTACCCGCCACGCTCACCGAAGTCGAAAAAATTGCCAACCTTTTCCCCAATACCACCACCTTCACCGAGGCAGCCTTTAGCAAACAAATCACCGCAACCAAAGCTAACTCGCACACGATTCTACATCTGGCTACCCACGGACAGTTATCAGTGGGAACACCTGAAGACTCTTTTATCCTTTTTGGCAATGGTGAAAAAGCCACAATCAGAGAGATTCAGGATTGGTCATTGAGCAATGTGGATTTAGTGATCCTCAGTGCTTGCCAGTCAGGTATTGGCAGCAAATTAGGCACTGGCATCGAGATCTTAGGATTGGGCTATCAAATGCAAGCCGCAGGAGCCAGAGTTGCGATCGCATCGCTCTGGTTAGTTAGTGATGATGGCACTCAAGCACTGATGACTGCTTTTTACAGCGAGCTTCAAAAAGGTGATGTCACGGTTACTGAAGCGTTACGAAGAGCGCAAGTTGCTCTGATTAAATCGCAGAAATACAATCATCCTAATTATTGGTCAGCATTTTTTGCGATCGGCAATGGCTTGTAATATCACATAGTTAATTAACTATCCACAAAAAAGGTAAGCACAGTTTCATCAACACCTTTAAGTTTAAGCGGTTCACGCTTACGAAGCTCCTCATCATTGAGATAGTCAGCAACCGTCGCCGAGACGAGAATGCAATCAGGTTCCGCCGCCGATTGGATACGCGCCGCAATATTTACCGTTGGTCCGATCGCAGTGTAGTCCGATCGCTCAGCACTGCCAAACATGCCAACTACCGCCGTACCTTGATGAATTCCGCAGCGAAATCTGACTGTGGGAATGCCCTGAGCCGCCCATTGCTCATTTAGCTGAGCTAGTGATCGCTGCATATGTTTGGCAGTCTGAACAGCGCGGCGTACTTGTTCATTAGGACTACAATCTTCGGGCGCACCAAACAGAGCCATGATGCCATCGCCCATAAACTTATCGACCGTGCCACCATTCGCAAAAATTGCTTCGGTCATCGCCCCTAGGTATTGATTGAGCAGTTCCGCAACCCGACGCGATCGCAAAGTATTGGCAAGGGAAGTAAACCCGACAATATCCGTAAACAAAACGGTGATCATCCTTGGCTCAGGACGCAAATCGAGGCTGAGTTCACCTGTGGCGGCTTTGGAAACTAGGCTAGGCGGAAGGAAGCGTTTGAGAACTGACTCGGTTAAATAAAGATTGAGTTGGGCAACGCGGCGCTCATTGGTCTTGAGAGCTAATAGATTTCGAACCTCTGCTAACAATTCGCGATCGTTGAAAGGCTTAGCTAAGTATGCATCAGCACCAATTTCTGTACCTTCGATGCGCGTCTCTTCGTTAGCTTTGGCAGTCAGCAAAATCATCGGAATGCCTGATAGCTGAGGATCTTGGCGAATCATAGCGATTAAGTCTAGACCAGAGACTTGAGGCATCATCAAATCGGTGACGATTAAATCTGGGCGATGTTCTTGAGCCTGAGTATAGCCATGTGCGCCGTTATGAGCCGAGATGACACTATAGCCAGCCTGATTGAGGACTCGTCGCAAATATCCCCGCAGATCGCGATTGTCATCAACGATTAAGATTTTAGCTGTCGGCGTATGTGGAGATTCTTCATGCTCACTATCATTAATGAACAGATCTTCTTCTAAACCCAAATCAGTTTCTAAATCCGCTAGTTCTACTGATGCTCTCGATATCTGGAGATCCGCAGGTAAGTTGGTAACCTGATCGGCGGGTAAATGTTTTTTGCCTGTGGGAATAGCGATCGCAAAGGTTGTGCCATAGCCATAATCTGAGGTGACGGAAATGCTGCCACCATGCAGATTTACTAATTCTTTGACCAGTGATAAACCTAAGCCACTGCCTTCATAGCTACGATTAACGGAACCTTCGGCTTGACGAAACCGCTCAAATAGAAATGGAATTTGATCTTCACGAATGCCTATTCCCGTATCATGGACGCTGAGAATACAATGTTTACCATCTGAGTCGGTAGCAATATTGACGGTGACGCTACCGTTGCCAGGCGTAAATTTCATCGCATTAGATAGTAAATTATAGAGAACCTTGTCAAACTTCTCTAAGTCTAGATAGATTTCTGGACATTCGCTAAATTCCATAAATAGATGAATATTTTTGCGATCGCAGTAAGGACGAAAAGCATCAATGGTCTGGCTGGTAAATTCGACAAGATTGCAAGGATGGAAAGAAGCTTGCATCTTGCCAGCGTCAAGGCGTTGGATGTCCAGCAGTTGATTAACCAGACGCAGCAACCGACGGCAGTTGCGTAGGGCAATCACCGATTGCTCCAGTGGAAGTGATTGGGATTTTTCGATCGCTGATTCTAGTGGTCCAATGGTGAGGGTGAGGGGAGTGCGGAATTCATGGGAGAGGTTTTGAAAAAATTCGGTTTTTTGGCGATCAAGTTCGAGCAGTTGCTGAGCTTGTTGGCGAGTTGTTTGAAAGAGATTAGCTTGCTGCACGGCGATCGCAGCTTGAGCCGCTACTGCTTGGACTAAGGAAACTTCTTCAGGTTG
>JAYUSC010000536.1:0-3117 GCA_043755885.1 Pseudanabaena sp.
CCGCTGAGCGGGCGGTACAGGTTTTGGCTCTAGGTTTTTAATTTTGCCAATTTGCTTATCGTTTAATGATCGGTAAAAACTTTAGTAATAATTTAGTAAAAATAAAATCATGCAAGCTGTTAAAAGAATCGAAATTGTATCTGATTCTGTTGAGTCGCACAAGATTATCAAGGTCTTAGAAAAAGTTGGGGTTTTGAACTACACCGTAATTCGGAATGTCGTCGGCAAAGGGGTCAGTGGTACTAACTCAGGCGATCTCGATATGAGTATGCTAGAAAATGACTATGTGATTGCGTTCTTTTTGGAAGACAAAACCAAATTGCTGGTCGAGAAACTCAAGCCTGTCACTAAAAAATTTGGTGGAGTTTGTTATATCTCCGATGCGTTGGCAATTAGCTCGGTAACGGCTAGTTAGGGAGAATAGGTGGGGTGGCTTCGCCGCCCCACCTATTCTGGTTTTTTATTATCGCGAAAAGCGACGCTTGATTTGATTGGTTAAAGCTTTGATTTCAGGGATTTTTAGTTGCACTGCGATCGCACCAAAAATAGTGAACCCGACCGCACTAGCGATCGCTAAACCACCTAGCTCTGCGCCGAATTTTGCCACAGTGCTAAGACTATTAAAATTCTGGCTGAGCAAATGATAAACGCCCCAGCTTGCGCCGCCTGAGATCAGACTGGCGATGATTAAACCAAAGATCGTAATGCTCCAGTTTTTGAGAGGCAGCCCATTCAGTTTGCGATCGAGGAAATAAATCATCGCCAACATGGACAGAACATTTACAGAAACCGTCGCCAAGACAATTCCTGCGGCTCCAAATTTTTGGACGAGAAAATAATCAAATAGTCCATTCAAGAAGATACTGACCACACTGATCTTGAAAGGTGTATCGCCATCCCCTAGGGCATAAAACACCCGTACCAATACATCGCGCCCCAAATACACAAACATGCCCACCGCGTAAGCCATCAAAACCACCGCAGTTAGCTGCGAAGCCTCAGCATCAAAAGCATAGCGCTCATAAACCACCTGCGAGATTGGCAAAGCTAGAGCAACCATCACCGCACTGATCGGCAACATCGTCAGCGCCGTCAGCATCAAGCCTTGACGAATGCGCTGCTTGAGTTCGCCCCAATTTTCGGGATCGGTGAGCTTAGACAGGACAGGAAACAACGGAACCAGAATCACATTCGACAAAATCCCTAAAGGCGTTTGCACTAACAGCCCTGCATAACCCATCGCCGACACCGCCGCCGCCGCATTGGGAATAAATGAAGCAAAAAATAAATCTGTCCAGACATTAATTTGCAGCATCCCCGATGAAAAAGTGGCGGGGATCATGATTTTCATCACTTCTTTGACTTCAGGACGTTGCCAGTCAAATCGCAGCTTAAATCCACCCATGCCAGCCTTCATCTGCACAGGTAACTGCACTAGCCATTGCAAAACTGCACCCGCAAGAGTTGACCAAGCCAGCACCGCACCACCCAGCACCGCATTTTCGGGCGACAAAATTTTGCTGCCCATAGTCAAAAACAAGCCGCCGATGCCAATTAGCACCGTCAAACTCGAAAACATGGGACTGACTGAAGGTAACCAATAAGCATCAGCCGCATTCAATGCTCCAAAACCGATCCCGACTAGTCCTGCCAAAACTGCCATCGGAGCCATGATCTGAAACTGCTGGATCGCAATATCTTTAGTGATCTTCAGGTTTTCAATAGTTTCAGGAGTAATCCCTTTCGCGAGTAAATCTGCTGCTGGCACAAATAAACCAGGGGCGACCAGATGCATCAATGGTTCGGCAAAAATCACGAGTGCGATGCTCACCAGCAATAAAATTCCTGTAACGATGGTGGTGATGCTATCGATGATTGCGGCGACTTCTTGGCGCTCGCGTTTTGCTAAAACACTGACGATCGCACTATGAAATGGTCCATTAATGCCGCCCAGCAAGATCAACAAAAATCCAGGGATCACGTAGGCAAAGTTATACGCGCCATAAGCCGTGCCGTTACCAAAAGCGGCTGCGATCGCAACTTGACGCAGTAATCCAAATATTTTGCTCAACAAAGTTGCGATCGCCACAATTGTCGCGATGTTCAGTAGCGATCGCTTAGTAGATGGTGATTCCTGCGTTTCTGGAATGCGCTCTTCTTCTTTGCCAGCCAAAATTGGTGATATCCCTTACAGTTTAGACTTTTTAGACTTTGAGAAATGTAGCATCAAAATAGCACTCAGGCTGAAATCCAAATTTTTAAGGTTACACCCCTGCGGGGTGTAACCTTAAAAATTTGGGTTTTTAATAAAAAACTCCGAGCGTTGTACATAAAGTACTAGCGATCGGAGCTTTTAAAATATTTGTAAAAAGAAGCGATTAGTAGAGAGCTTCTTCTTGGTGGGTCAAGATTTCACAATCAGACTGAGCATAGGTTACGCAAAGGAGGGCGTAGCCAGCTTCGATTTGCTCGTCATCCAAGAAGGACTGATCGCCTTGATCGATTTCACCCTTAACGATTTTGCCAGCACAAGAAGAGCAAGCACCAGCGCGGCAGGAGTAAGGAAGATCGATGCCTTGAGCTTCAGCAACATCAAGAATGTACTCATCGGAAGGCACTTCGATAGTTTTATCAAGCCCTTCAGCTGCGTTAATCAGTCTTACTTTGTAGGTAGCCATGTATGTAATAAACCTCTTAAAGATTGCAGTCAAATAAATAAGCGCGGGCTTGAAATTGCACCAAAGTTAAGGCACAAAGCCAAGTTACGTTTATCTCAATCACCCACAAGGGTATCAACACGCATCATATCGTTCTTGGCAGCCATGCGAACAACTAGCTTATTATTTCTACCATTGGTTATAGGTGATAGTTATCGATCGCTTTCAAGACCATTAAAATACCTGAAATCTTCTCTCAAAGGTATTCTCAGGCATTTTAACAGGTCAATAAAATGATGAGTTTTCGTGTATATTTTGATTTTTTTGATAAGTTTTTCTAATCTAATCCACAGACGTAATCATATACCAAGTTTTGATATGAAAATTCAATCAATGATTATTGCTAAAAATATAAATTAAAAATGAAGTTAGAGAACTTCAAGAAAAAAATGATCCATAT
>JAYUSC010000537.1:0-3107 GCA_043755885.1 Pseudanabaena sp.
ATAATGTAGACATATCTAGAGGTTATTGCTGATGTTTGCTAGACAGCCAGACTTGACTTATGAGGAATATCTCGCCTATGAACAAGCAAGCCCGACAAAGCATGAGTTTATGAATGGTCAAGCTTTTGCGATGGCGGGAGCAAGTGAAGACCATAATGTGATCGCCAGCAATCTGGTTGCTTGTATCCGTCCAAGGCTGCGCGGTAGTGCTTGTCGAGTCTTTTCATCAGATATGAAGTTAACGATCGCATCAGCAGATAATGCGACTTATTATCCTGATGTGATGGTGGTTTGCGATCGCAGTGATAGCAATCCTTATGTAAAGCAGAAGCCTTGTTTATTAATAGAAGTTCTATCACCTTCAACGGCTTTGCTTGATCGGCGCGAGAAACTTTTTAATTATCAGAAGTTGGAGTCTTTGCAGGAATATGTTTTGGTTTCGCAGTCTGAGGTGAAGGTGGAGCTTTATCGACGCGATCGCGATGGTGGTTGGTTGGTTCAGTGTTTGGGTGTGGGCGACAGTTTGGATTTGCGATCGATTGATTTTGCGATCGCCCTTTCAGATATTTATGAGGATGTGGAGTTATGAAAACTATTTATTCTGAGATTATTAAATGAGATTGTCTAGATGAAACTGTTATCTTTAAATTTGTAAACCATGAGAAAAAGCTATGCCTAACAACAATTTACTGTCACGAATTTCGATCGATCCAGCGATTTGTTTTGGTAATCCTTGTATTCGAGGACATCGAATATGGGTTTCTGTGATTCTCGATTTGCTTGCCAGTGGTGCGACTTTTGAAGAAATACTCGAAGAATACTCAGGTATTGAAAGATTGGACATTTTGGCTTGTATTGCCTATGGAGCAGAAATGTCAAGAGGTTATTTCAGAGAAATTCCATTGACTAAAACTCAAAATCAAGAGGCAGTATGAATAAGAAAATAGTTCTCAAGCCTGTCTATTCTGAAACTGTAGAAACCCCACAAGGGATCGAAATTCCTGACGGTTGGCGATTGGCTTGGCATCAGTTAAAGACGTTTAGAGCCTTGCAAGATCCAGATATTGATGTGGTGTTTAATACTGCTATGACTGGTGATGGTAAGAGTTTGGCGGCTTACTTGGGAGTTTTGCAAGGCAATACAGAGGCGATCGCACTATATCCGACTAACGAACTAGCAAGGGATCAAGAAAATCAAATCCGTAAATATGTAGAAGATTTTAAGCCTAGAAATGAGCCTCGGATAGCGAGATTAAATAGTGCGGAACTAGAGTTATATGCCGAGAATGAAGGTATTAAAAAGTCGGCAGCGATCGCTACACATGGCAGTCAACGCGAAATATTAATTACTAATCCTGATATTTTCCATTATTTACATCGCGGCGCTTATTTAATGCCAAAAGATAGCCCTGACAAGCTATGGGGCAGAATTGACAAAGATTTTAATTTGTTCATATTTGATGAATTTCATGTGTTTAGCGCTCCACAGATTGCGAGTGTTCTCAATACAATGCTGCTGATCCATCTCACTAATTGCCGCAAAAAGTTTTTATTTCTATCGGCAACGCCTGATCAGCAATTACTCGAAAGACTAGATAAAGCGAAATTGCGCTACAAGTTAATCGATCCTAAAACCTCTGGTAAATATCAATTTCCAGATACAGAGGTGCGATCGCAACAACTTGAACAGGACAAATGGCGACTGGTAACGCGAGAGATTGCTTTACATTTTGTACCGTTGGAATCTGTGAGTAAAGCTTCTGAGACTTGGCTCAAAGATAATCTAAACCTTATTTTGCAGCATTTTTTAGAACATCGTGGCACAAAAGGCGCGATTATTCTCAATTCGATCGCTTCGGTGAAAAGGTTAACGCCTTTGTTTGCGGAAGCTTTTGCAAAGCATGGTTTAACGGTTGGTGAAAATACGGGATTGTCTAGCAAAACTGTGAAAGAGCGATCACTTTCCAGTGATTTGGTATTGGGAACTAGTACGATTGATGTGGGTGTGGACTTTAAGATTAATTTTTTGATTTTTGAGTCTGCGGATTCGGGTAGTTTTATTCAGCGTTTGGGCAGACTGGGAAGACATCATGGTTATGTGAATGCTGATGGACAAGAAATAAAGTTTGATCAGTTTGTTGCTTATACCCTTGCGCCTAATTATTTGATTGAGCGTTTATTTGAGAAAGCAGATTCGCCATTTACGACAAATGGAATCTACGATCGCGCTTTTTTGAGTGAAAATATTTACACCACTTATCGCAAAATCAACGATTTTAGAAATTATTACAGTCGTTGGGGTGCATTGCAGTCTTTTGATTTGTATCGCAAGCTTGGACATAAGACGATCGCTCAACAATATGAAGGTAGTCGCAAGCAATTTCAAGATGACTGCGAACGAGTATTTAACGTTAGTTTAAGGAAGGTGGCTGGAAAAAATAATGCTTTAAAAGCAGAGTGGCAGGAAAAATTTGCGAACCCTGATGGCTCAAAACGGACTGGCAATCCGATCGCGGAAGATGCTAGTAGTTTTCGTGGTTCGAGTCCGTTGCAATGCGGACTTTATGACATGACAGAGCCAAATGAAGGAGAGCGGTTCAAGACATACGATTTGTCAGGCATCCTTAGTAACTTAGATGTGGAGCCAATGACTGAGGCGGCGTTTATGCGTCTGCTCAAGGAAACATCTGAGCGTACAGGTCAGCCAATCCCTAAAAGTCGCTTTGAGTATTGTATGGGCTTTATGAAGTTGTTGAGTTATCGCGAGGAGCGATCTAATTGGCGATTTACCTACAATGGCTCGCTCAAAGAGATTGCGGATAGTTGGAAAGTTCAAGTCCTTTCAGGGATTGGCATTTGGCAGCCAGATAACCGATGGATTGACAAGGTTAATGAACGATTGAAAAAACAAGCGATCGTTGCTTATGTTTTAAATCGTCCAGTTTCCGAAATAAAAGCGAGATTGTTATTGCCAATGCACTTTCAGATATATGGGATCTGTGACCAGCAAACTCTCCTTGATCCTGTGCCAAGCTATGCGATCGCTTTTTCAAGCTCAGCTTTGTTACTGGACACATTGGCTTACACCTTTAAAAACAAAAAAGGAG
>JAYUSC010000538.1:0-7291 GCA_043755885.1 Pseudanabaena sp.
GATCGCCGTTGTTGACCAAGACATGTCCCAAGTTGATTTGATCATTATCTCTAACCACTACATCAAATTTTCATTGACTGAGCTTTAAAATCTAATTTAAATTATTATAGCGGTTCTAAATCTAGTGATGTACATATGGTTGTATTCAAGCTATCTGAACAAATGGCTTAAGCCCCTTGCCTGTGACACCAGCATGGAAATCGAGATTCATGATTCGAGTTCCGCGTAACATCATTTGATAAGTAGCGCGAAGCGCCGCCTCACGCTTTTTGGGCTTATTAAAACTTTGAGATT
Organism: Pseudanabaena sp.; assembly: GCA_043755885.1. Lineage (GTDB taxonomy): Bacteria > Cyanobacteriota > Cyanobacteriia > Pseudanabaenales > Pseudanabaenaceae > Pseudanabaena. Next base: position 295 of record JAYUSC010000538.1, read on the forward strand.
GCCTTAACTGTAATGCAGTGAGTTATGATGCTCTGGATGCGTTTAGGTTAAATAAAAGTTCGTGTTAGACATTAAGCTCGTGCGATCGCAGCCCGAACAGGTGCAAGCTCGCCTCAACAGCCGAGGCAAAGGTTACGACATTAGTAGATTGGTCGAACTAGAGCAGGAAGTCCGTGCACTGGAAACTCAGCGATCGCATTTGCAAGCTGAGAGCAATGACATCGGTAAGCAAGTTGGGCTCAAGATGAAATCTGGTGCGCCAGAATCAGAAATCCAAGCATTAAAAGCGCGATCGCCTGAAGTTAAACAGCAGCTAGCGGAACTAGAACCCAAGGAAAAAGCGCTCCGAGAAGAAAGCAAGGCAATTTTGATGACTTTGCCAAATTTGCCTAGCGAAACAACTCCCATTGGTGCGAATGAAACCGAAAATATCGAAGTGCGACGTTGGGGCGATGAATATAAATGCGATCGCACCGATATTTTGCCGCATTGGGAAATCGGCGAAAAACTAGGGATTCTCAACTTTGAACGCGCAGTCAAAATCGCTCAAGCTCGGTTTGTTAACTTGATCGGTGCAGGCGCAGCCCTCGAACGCGCCCTGATTCAGTTCATGCTGAATACGCACACGGCAAATGGCTATGTCGAAGTTGCACCGCCGCTGTTGGTGAATACGGCAAGCATGACAGGCACTGGGCAATTACCAAAGTTTGCCGAAGACCTCTTTAAATGTGCAGAAGACGAACTGTGGCTGATTCCTACTGCCGAAGTGCCTGTTACGAATCTGTATCGCGATGAAATCCTTGATGGTGAGAACCTACCAGTTGATCATTGTGCCTATACGCCCTGTTTTCGGCGTGAAGCAGGTAGTTATGGACGCGATACTAGAGGCTTAATTCGTTTACATCAGTTCAACAAAGTTGAACTCGTAAAATTTGTGCTTCCCGAAAACTCGGCTGAGGAGCATCAGAAACTAGTGCGCGATGCCGAATCGATTTTGCAAGCCTTAAAACTTCCCTATCGTGTTGTCGAACTTTGCACAGGTGATATTGGCTTCAGCGCCGCCAAATGCTACGACCTCGAAGTTTGGCTACCGACCGCAAACACCTATCGCGAAATTTCTAGCTGCTCGAATTTCCATGATTTTCAGTCTCGTCGCGCCAATATTCGCTTTAAGAGTAAGGGCAAGAAGGGAACCGAGTTTCTGCACACAATCAATGGCTCAGGTTTAGCGGTCGGACGCACCATGTCTGCCATTCTCGAAAACTATCAGCAACCTGACGGACGCATCTTAATTCCTGAAGTGTTACAACCTCTAATGAGCAAAGAATATCTTTAAATAGAAGCACACTTGGCGTGCTTCTATTTAAAGCACGCCAAGCGTGATGTTTTAAAAAATTTAGCGCGAGACGCAATTATGGCTACGATTCACAAACTGCATCCAGACAATCCCCAACCACGCGCGATCGCCCAAATTATATCGGCTTTGCGCGATGGTGCGATCATGCTCTATCCCACGGATACTGTCTATGCGATCGGTTGTGATCTGATGTCAAAGTCTGCGGTACAACGGGTACGGCAACTCAAGCAAATGTCCAACGACAAACCGCTTACTTTTCTCTGTTCTTCTCTTTCTAATATTTCCGAATATGCGGAAGTGACCAATGTCAACTATCGCATCATGAAAGGGCTTGTGCCAGGTCCTTTTACATTTATTTTGCCAGCTACTAAACTTGTGCCAAAATTGGTGCTAAATCCTAAGCGCAAAACTACAGGGATTCGATTTCCCAATCATGGCGTATCACAGACGCTGATTGAAGCGCTAGGAAATCCGATCATTTCCACATCTGCAAATCTAGTGGAAGTGGATATTAATGAAGACGATTTTGATTATCAGAATGGTAAACAGAAAGATGTTCTTGGATCAACTAAAATGGAACTATTTGATCACTTTTACAAATTAGTCGATTTGATCATTGATGACGGTTCTGAATACACCTATGGAGTATCCACAATTCTCGATTTAACCGATGATCTCCATCCGCAGATCTTACGTCAAGGATTAGGAAAAGTTGAACTTTCGTGATCAGACCAAATGATTCATGAAATAGCCCTTTGCCCCAATTATCGCAACTCTTTAAAAATTATTACAAATACATTATGTAGTTTTGTATACTGGTAGGTTAAATGGGATATAAAAAAGGTATTTATCAGCGTGAGTCAGCATCCCCTCGAACAGCTAAATCGCTACGACGCAAAAGCCAATGCCGAATATTATGGTCGTCGTCCTTGGTTAGCGATCGCACGTATTTTCAAAATCATTTATTTTGGATTGAGCTTTGGTCTCGCCTTTGGCTGGGATGTCTTGACAGGCAACACAGTTAGTCAGCCGAAGCTAGCCGAGCAGTTACGCCGCATCATTACGGCTCTTGGCCCCACCTACATCAAAGTCGGGCAAGCACTATCGACAAGACCTGACTTGGTGCGGGTCGATTTTTTAGAAGAGCTAACGAAACTACAAGACCAGTTACCACCTTTTTCTAACGAACAGGCTTTTGCAATCATTGAGTCAGAGCTAGGCAAACCCGTCAATACAGTTTATCGCACCATCTCTGAAGATGCAGTTGCGGCTGCGAGTTTAGGACAGGTTTACAAAGCCACGCTTTACACTGGCGAAGAGGTAGCCGTCAAGGTACAGCGTCCAGCCTTAGTGCCTACGCTCACCCTCGATCTCTACATCATGCGCGGCCTTGCTGGCTGGCTGGGACCACTTTTGCCGCTTAACTTAGGTAATAGTTTAGAAGCGATTGTCGATGAGTTTGGCTTAAAACTATTTGAAGAAATCGATTACGTTCATGAGGCAACCAACGCCGAGCGTTTCGCAGGTTATTTCAAAAATGATCCTGATGTCAAAGTTCCATCCATTTATCGTCAATTTAGCACCCATCGAGTCCTGACCCTTGAATGGATTAACGGCATCAAGCTCACTGAAATCGACCAGATTAAATCCGCAGGACTCAATACAGACAATCTTGTAAAAATTGGCGTTATGTCTGGGTTACGTCAACTTCTAGAGTTTGGCTTTTTCCATGCCGATCCACACCCTGGCAATCTCTTCGCCACTTACGATGGCAAGATGGCATACATCGATTTTGGCATGATGGATCAATTAGACCTCACCACCAAAGAGCAGCTAGTTGATTCTGTCGTTCACTTGCTGAATAAGGATTACGACGAGCTTGGTCAGGACTATGTGAGATTAGGTTTCTTGCAGCCAGATATCGAGATGAAGCCGATTGTCAACGCTCTCGAATCAGTGCTAGGCGATATCATGTCCGAGAAAGTGAAAGACTTCAACTTTAAAGTTGTAACCGATCGCTTCTCGAAAGTGATGTATGACTATCCTTTCTGTTTACCCGCCAAGTTCGCACTGATCATTCGTTCTGTGATTACCCAAGAAGGTGTAGCTCTGAGTCTAAATCCAGAATTTCAGATCGTGCAGGTAGCCTATCCCTATGTGGCGAAACGCTTACTCACTGACGAATCGGAAAGTCTGCGTCAACGCTTAGTTGGCATTCTGTTTAAAGATGATAAGTTCCAATGGTCGCGTTTGGAAAATCTTTTAGCGATCGCAAAATCTGATGGCGACTTTGATATTATCCCGACCGCGAGTATGGGCTTCAAGTTTTTGACCTCCAAGGATGGCGAATATATCCGCCGCCGTATTTTGCTAGCTCTCACCGAAGATAATCGCCTTCATACCGAAGAGTTAATGCGTATCTGGCAAATGATTGGCGCGGATCTTGAACCTGCAAAGTTGTGGGATATGGCAGTTAAGACTCTAACTGGAGCAGTTCCGAAGGCGATCGCAGCAGCACTTCCCTTCGCTGCTTTTCAAAATCTCAACTAAAAAACTTGGCGTAATCAAAAAGCAAAAAGGCAAATCGACCGCGTAGCAGTCGATTTGCCTTTTTGCATGTACAATAATATTTGCTATGAATCTAGAAATCATCCCTACAGCAAATAATACTAAATTGATTGAAGTCGGGACTGATTTGATTAAATCTGAGCGAATTGATCGCTTCTTGGCACATCACCTCACCGAACTATCGCGATCGCGAATTCAAGCATTAATTGATGAAGGGCATGTCACCGTTAACGATGTGCTTTGTAACAACAAAAAGGATTTAATCAAAGCAGGCGATCGCATTGCGCTAATTACTCCCGATCCAAAGCCCCTTGATCTAGTTGCCCAAGCAATCCCCTTAGATGTTCTTTACGAAGATGAACATTTAATTGTGATTAATAAATCGGCGGGACTAGTCGTCCATCCTGCGGCGGGACATAGCGATGGAACTTTGGTGAATGCGCTTTTAGCCCATTGCACAGAGCTTTCAGGGATAAATGGAACTCAACGCCCTGGCATTGTGCATCGTTTAGACAAAGATACCAGTGGCGTAATGGTGGTTGCCAAGAGCGATCGCGCTCATCAAGATTTACAAGCTCAGATTCAAGCAAAAACGGCGCGGCGGGAATATTTAGGGATTGTGCGCGGCGTTCCTAAAGGGGAATCTGGCATAATTGACGCTGCGATCGCAAGACATAAGAGCGATCGCAAAAAAATGGCAGTTATTGCCGATGGTAGAAAAGCAATTACGCATTGGCAAATTCAGGAACGTCTAGGACATTACACACTCGTTAAGTTTGATCTAGAGACAGGACGTACCCATCAAATTCGGGTTCATTCTGCATATATGGGCTGGGCGATCGCGGGCGATCCTGTTTATGGCTATCCCAACAAGGAGACTTCACAATATCTGACAGGGCAAGCCCTACATGCATGGCGGCTCACCTTTACCCATCCAATTTCAGGCGCATTAATCGAAAATACAGCCCCAATACCCGAAAAATTTGAGAAGCTATTAGTATTTTTACGCCGCAAAAAATAAAATCTCGTTTAAAGATCTAGGTGTCTAGCCCCCTAAATCCCCCAATTCTGGGGGGCTTAAATATGGTTCCCCCCAGAATTGGGGGGCTAGGGGGGCAAAAACTAGCATTCTTAAATAGGTTCTTATTCTGGTAGCGTCAGTGCTAGCTGATAAATTTGGCGGCGTGATAAATCGGCTAGTTCTGCTAATTGACGACTAGCCTCCGATCGCGAAACACCAGCATCAATCAAACTTTGCAACTCTTTTAAAATTACATCCTCTGTCCAAACAGCTTTAGGGCTAGGTTTTGCTCCTTCTAAAACCAACGTAAATTCGCCCCTAGGAGCCTGAATCGTAAAATGCGCGATCGCATCTTCTATAGAGCCGCGCCAAAATTCTTCATGTAATTTGGTTAATTCCCTTGCGATCGCAATTTGACGCTCTTTCCCTAAACTTTCGGCAAGTTCTTCGAGAGTTCGCAATAACCGATGTGGCGATTCATACAAGATCATCGTGCGAGTTTCTAAGCGCAAAATTTCGAGGCGATCGCGTTTTTCTTTTTTGTCAATGGGCAGAAATCCATCAAACCCAAAATGCTGGGTCGCAAATCCTGAGGCGGTCAAAGCCGCAATCCCAGCGGTGACGACAGGGATCGGCACAACCCTTACACCCGCAGCGATACATCCCTGCACCAGTTCCACCCCAGGGTCGGAAATTGCGGGCATCCCTGCATCGGTGACCAGTGCGATCGCCATACCTTGCAACAACTTTTCCACCAGTTCGGGTACACGCTTAAAAGCATTATGCTCGTGATAGCTGGTTTGCGGAGTTCCGATCCCAAAATGATGCAGCAGCTTTCCTGTATGTCTAGTATCTTCCGCCGCAATTAAATCGACCTGTTTTAGCGTTGCGATCGCCCTAAAAGTCATATCCTCCAAATTTCCAATCGGTGTACCGACCAAATACAGAATTCCTGAATCATCCATTAATTAACGCCACTGTTTATTTTCTAATTCGCGCATCTGACGCTCAAGGCGATCGATCCTACCGCGCAATTCATCCATCTCATTTTGACGTGGCACACCCAAATCTTGCATTACATTACGGATCTGGCGCTGAATCAAAGTCTCCAGATTGCCCTGCTCTGACTTGAGGCGGCTAGCAATATCATTGAGGATCTCTGAAGCCTGCTCAGGATCAATTTTGCCATCTTTGACCCAATCTTCACTAGCTTCTTTTATTTTTTCTAGCACCATCGAAGTCGTACCAACACCAAGCATGAGTAACTGCTTGAGCAAATTATTGCTATCCATAACTATCCGTGATCCTCAAAGCCGAATCTATATAACCCATCATACTACTTCCTCCTAAGTCTAAGAACAGTGGAAGGGCATAGCCCCATTCCACTGTTCTTAGACCATAGTCATGCAAACCCAAGAATAATAACGGCGCGAAGCGCCGCCATTATTCTTGGGTTTGCACCTTAACCGCCTTGGCGGTTGCTATACTTGAAGCTAATTTGAATTTCAAAAACTTTCAGGTAAATTTATTTATGATCCGTGCTGTAATCGAAACCGCCAAGGGAACCATACGTGCTGAGTTTGATGATCAACACGCCCCAATCACGGTTAAAAACTTCGTAGCCCTAGCTAAACATGGCTTTTATGATGGACTCACTTTTCATCGCGTCGAACCAGGATTTGTAATTCAAGGCGGCGATCCCCTTGGGAATGGTACTGGTGGATCAGGCGATCGCATCAAACTCGAAATCTGGGCTGATGGAGATACTGAAGCCACGATTGGCAATATCTTGACTGGCGGCAAAAAACCCGTACTTAAGCACAACAAAGCAGGTGTTTTCTCAATGGCTCGTACTAATGATCCTAATAGTGCCACTAGTCAATTTTTTATCACCCTTGGTGACGCATCCTTTTTAGATGGTCAATATGCAGCTTTTGGGTATACCGAAGATACCGAAGTCGCCCAAGCAATTCGCCGTGGCGACAAAATTCTCTCAATTAAAGTCGAAGAATAAAAACAAACTCCAAAAAAGCAAAGCGCCCGCGTAGCGG
>JAYUSC010000539.1:0-3098 GCA_043755885.1 Pseudanabaena sp.
TGTGCGATCGGGCGGTAGGGATAGAGAACAGATCCATTCAAATAGCGGTTGTGAATCAGGATATTATCCTGTTGCTGCGAAGATGTCAGCGCATCAATCACAGAGTTATGTCCACCGCGCACCGCCTGAGCATTGCCTGAGTACTGAATCGAACCAGAATCATCGGGCATAATTGTCACAAGCACAACTTCGCTAGACATCACATCATCAACATGGATACCCAGCCCAGCTTGGATTTGTGCGCCAAGGTCGTAAACTGTTAAAGCTTGCAAAGATTCATTGGAAAGGGTTCCATCGTCTAATGCTGATTGGAAGAGGTCGTTGATGTTAGTCATGGTGATTGTTGATTGTTGATATGAATTTGATCTGTAGGGGTTAAGCATTTGCGCCACAATTTTTGACTCGCCACAGAAATCTCTATCCGCAAATGCTAAACCCTCTGCGCTTTCACAGACAAATTGTCCCTGCGTTGTGAGGTTTTGGGCAGAGCATTCCTGTATTGAGATGATCTAAAAATTGATAAATTGTGGCAGGAATGCTCTGCCCCTACGGAGACAATTACGTTGCCAATAATTATTCTATGCAAGTTCCAGATCTGCCCAGTTTTCCATCGCGTCAGTAGATTTGACCAAGTGCATCCCTGCGTCAGCAAAGCGCTGAAACGCCGCATCAGCTTGATCGGTGTAGTCCACCACATTAGGAACAACCACAGGCGAAGTACAATCTTCAAGTAGATAGACTTTTTTCGCTAATTTAGGATCATGAGCCAGAATTTCGCTGAGCAAATCTTGGATTGTCCATGCGACACAATGGCTCTTGGCTTGCCCTGCAATGATTACTGCATCGAATTCCAGTAACTTTTGCAAAAAGCGCGTATTCTTCTGGGCGATCGGTCTACCATCGGCTCCATCCATTACTTCAGGACGCAAGACAGAATAGTTCTCAGTGAGAGGATTACCGCCTTTAATCTCAAAGTTAGTCTGGCTATGCCGCGCAATATTATGAAAGAACATTGCTTCCTCCACCGCCGAAACTAGCGCGTGACCGATACCGCCAAGGATAGAGTGATAAGCCCAAACCGTAAGCGGGAACTTGCCTTCATCGCTAAGCCTCTGCACATAATGCAAGGCATGGCGCTGAATTGCCATGTAATTACCTTTGGCAAGACTGTATGCGATCGCAGGATTTACTTTCCACTTACCCTTCTGCACATCTTCTAAAGTAATCGATGTGGCATTAGGAATGGGATGCTCACCTGCATCATTAACCCAAAAGATGGGATGGAAGATTTGCATGGCGGTGTGAGTGTCCATCGTGGGCGCGATTTCGCTGATGTGGTGCAGGTTGCGATAGATAAATTCACATAGCCGCACATTGTCTGCGATCGCACCAATGCCAGAGCGACCGCCCACAAACAACTCATGATCAGGAATACAAAAGGTATTCTGAACATCGATCGCCATCAAACAAATTTTCTTGCGATCCTTAGCCGCAGGGACGATACCATGTTGTTTCGACCATGCTTCGGCTTGGTTTGCGCGATCTTGGTAAGGTACACGCCAGACCGAGCCAACTTTGTGGCGATCGAAAAATGCAGGGATAGGAAGTTGAGTTTGGATTTGAGTAGTCATGGTTATGATTCTCCAATTTAGAAGTTATTAAAAGAATTTTTTGGGTTCGGTTGGTTTTGCTCGATTGATTTTTTCAATCTAATTGTAGCTGCAAGATCTTCTGGGCGTGAATTACATAGATTCTTTGTGAGGCGACGATTAGGGAACAGCCGCTATCGACATGGGGTTCGGTTTCGGGGAAGGTTTTGGTAATCATAATTTGTCCATTGTTTACTTCGACTCTGGCGATGCCCTCGTCGGTGGGAACGAATAGCCAACTTGCGATCGCACTGCATCCATGAAAATGATCGAGCCATGTAATATCACCTTTTTGAGCGACAAGAGTAGCGACTAATTCACCAGTATCTCGCAATATCGAAACTCGATGCATGATTTTACCCTGCTCTTGGGTAGCGGTGAAGAACCAGCAAATGCGATCGCTAAAGATACAGTTTGTATCAATTAGTTCGCCTCGGATTGGTGGAAGTTGGATGCGATCGCAAATACCTGCACGCTTAGCATCAAAGGTAAAAGCGACGCTGATACTACCAGCTCGATAAAAACCGAAACCAAAGTTTTCACCAATCCAGAATTGGGTTTGTCCTTCGAGAATATCACCGATATATTCATTGCCGAGTTTGCCATCTCGAAATAGTTGACCATTATTGAGCCAATAGCGTGAGCAAGAATTTGTCCGAATCAGATCGGCGGCGATCGTTTGTGGTGGTTGTCCTTGGCTGAGAGTAATCGCTTTACCTTGCTTAGTAACGATCGTGGACTTACCAAAGATTGTGAATTGAATATTTGCATCGAGTTCTCCTGATAATAAAACTGCATGATCTTCGCGTTTAAATTCACTGCGATCGTGATAGAGATAATAGAGCGAATTATTTTGTAAGACTACGTGTAAAATCACGCCCTCAGTTTGGAAAACTTGTAAAATTTTACAAGTTTTACCTCCAGTCTTGTCCCCCTCTTCCAAGGGGAGAGGGGCTAGGGGTGAGGGTCTACAAATTGGGCAAGAAGTTCTTAAATGCTCAATTCCACATTGATGACACTTTATCCAACGTATTGATTCAAGTAGTGACTTTGGAAAGTCTCCGCGCCAATCTTTTTCAAAGCAGTTGTGGAAATGATGCAACAAATCATCAGAGAGAACTTGATAGGGAATCGCGGGTTTGGGATAGCGCACATCTGGATGAAAAATAGTGATGCGTTGCAAGGGTCTAGCACTATGAGGAATCATCGCAGTCGGTGGCTTTGGCTTGTATACACCGCCATAGGGATCGACGTAGAGTAGGCTCTGCATCAACATGACCGTGAAGGCGTACCAGTCAGAATCAGGATTGTGAGGGCTGTTGAGAATTGGCTGATTTGCGTTGCGATCGCACAAAATCGGATCGACAAACCTTGCTGTAAAAACCTGACAGGGAAACTGTCCAAACTGAAAGGAATCGGCATCAATCAAATTAACTTGATTGTGAGAAA
>JAYUSC010000540.1:0-7278 GCA_043755885.1 Pseudanabaena sp.
CAAATGAAAGCGATCGCAATGTAGATCTGCTGATAGGCGATCGAAAAAATTAACTCCCTATTTTTGATCTACGCCTGACAGTCTAACTCTATTCTAGCAAATCAAAATTTGATGTATCCCTATACATACTAAAATGACACTGAGAAGAAATTTCAACATTTCTTAATCTCTATGCATTCCATCGTTAAATTTATATTCTAGACAAACCCAAGGTCAAAAAATCTATGGTCGCAACCCCTAACACCACAAACGCAGCCACTCCCGCTTTCTGTGAAGGCATTCAGTACTTTGGCGAACCGTTGGAGGGGTTCGACGAGCTAGGACTTGTGCCTGTACTTAGCCCTGACAAATCTGGAGTTACTGATCCTTGCGATCGCAAAGCAGTCTTTCAAACCTTATTGGCTGCTGACGCTCTGCGCTATCTCACTCTACAAGTCACAGCTAGCAAAGCATCAGGTCACCCTGGTGGATTTGCTAGTAGCGCTGAAGCTGTCGCCGCCTTCTATATGCTCGGTCACAAGAATATGCCCACCGAAGTCGGACATCATGCGCCTGGGTACTACAGCGCCATGTTTCTCGATCGCTCTCTCGAAGATATGGGCATCAGCACGGTCACGCAAATGCGCGATCGCTATCGTGAAAAACATGGCTTGCTCGGTCACTTGTCAGGATTTATCCCTGGCATTCTGGCTCCTGCGGGTCCCCTTGGACAGGGACAACATTTTGCGATGGCAGCCGCCCTGTTGCATCGCGACAAGCTTTTCCCCGTGACGATGGGGGATGGTGGACTGGGTGAACCCTATCCAATTAGCTCGATCGCACATTTTCATACAGCCTATCCTGAAGTCACCAATTTTCTGCCGATTCTGGTTTGGAATGGCTATAGCCAAGAACATCACAGCATGGTTTCCACAAAGACCAATGCCGAAATGATTGCGTTTTGGAAGGGGAACGGCTTTGATGAAGTGATTCTCGTTGACGCAAAAGATTTTGACGATCAAAACCAACCAGAGGCTTATGTTAACAGCACTCTCTTCTCTTTCAAACAGCGTCTTGCCTTTACAGAAGCAGTTCTAGTTGGTGCAGATAAAGCCGCGAAACTAGCTTTTGGCGGTAAACTCACCGTATTTATCATTAAGCAACTCAAAGGCGCAGGAGTTCATGCTAGTGGTGCAAAATCTCATAACCTCTATGCTCATCACACGATTGAGAATCCTGATGTCGTCGCAGGTTTAAAAGCTCGCGCCCTCAATCCTGAAGCATGGCAAACCGTTCGCACCAATTTGGAATGGGCTGGCGGTGGTTCTTCTTCCAAAACTGCGGTTACAGAATCAGTACTCCCATTAACCGATTTGGGAACTTTGCCCTTAGAGGAATATGCGGCTGGGGAAGCCAAGATTTCCACAACCGCAATGGGGCGTTTAGTTGGCTATGTCGGACAAACTGACAAGCGCTATATCGTCACCAATGCTGATGGAAATGAAGCTTCTGGAATTGCGAATATCAACCAAGCTCTGAAAATCAATCACCCCACTGAGGATAAACTTTACTATCAAGGACCTGGTGGACAAGTTTATGAACCATTGAGCGAAGATGCTTGTGCAGGCTTGGCAGTTGGCTTGGCGCTGATGGGTAGCCGGACTCTCTGGTGTTCTTACGAATCCTTTGCGATTAATGGACTTCCAATTTGGCAAACAGTTACGCAAGCAATGGCTGAGCTACGCCGTCCCACACCTGCAACTGTCTGTTTATTCACCGCAGGAGCTTTGGAGCAAGGTCGTAACGGCTGGACACACCAACGTCCTGAAATTGAAGGTTACTTCGCCTCAATGATGCGTAATGGGAATATCTTCCCTCTCTTCCCTCTTGATGCGAATAGCATTCAAATTTGCTATGACTGGGCGCTAAAGGCTGTCAATAAAGGAGTTGTGATTACCGCCAGCAAATCACCTTTGCCAATCCGCACTACTTTTGAGCAGAACCGTAAGGCTCTCGAAGATGGCGCAATTACTTTGCAAGAAACCGCAGGTAACAAGAAAGTGGTCTTCGCGGTGATCGGTGACATGATGTTGCTCCCTGTGTACGAAGCAGCCCAAAAGCTAGCCGAACAAGGTATTGGCTCGAAGATTGTGTCAATCATTAGCCCACGCCGTCTCTACCGTTCTACTGATGTGGCTTGGGATACTTGCTCAGAGCCTGATAGCAAGTTCCTTACTGATGCGGAATTTGAGTCATTCTTTGGTGGTGACGCTCTGATTGGTGTCATTGGTGGTGCTTCAGCGATGCTAGAACCTGTGATGCTCCGTAGCAACAGCAAGCGCGATGTCTTCTCATGGAAGCGTGGTGAAACGACTGCATCTGCTGGTCAGTTGTTTGAGTTCAATGGCATGAATGCTGATGCGATCGCAAGTCGTGCCAAGCAGTTAATTAGCTAACCACGAACCTAGCGATAACTACTGTAAAACTCAAAATATGAGAGGTGGCGCAAAGCGCCGCTTCTCATATTTTGGATTTGCAGATATATTTTGCGTAAATTTTGTACACTGAAGCTAGTGATCAGCAATCAAGATCTAAAATAGCGAGAAAATCAATGTTTGCAGAATATTGCGATCGCCAGTTTAAATAACTCCGTAGAGTTATTTAAACTGGCGGTTCCCATTGCCGATCTCGAAGACTCTACAACCACAACTGTCTCGAAATTAGTTCTCTCGTGGAATCGCGTCGGTCCATGGCTACCTTGGATGAAAATGGGACAGCGAGAAGGAAATCTGATTTATAGCTCTCATCGCAAGAAGGTCAAAGATTTTAATGAGCTGCCACCAATTCTCAAAAAAGAAATCGAAACTCGCATTCCATTATTTAAAGATGCTCCATCTGAAAAAATTGAAGGTGAAGAAATGACATCTTGGCAATATTTCAAGCAGCATTTTGATGCTTATCAGCAAGGTGCGACTTTCCCGATTTCCACTTTATAGCTGATGTTACGTGGCAGGAATTCCACGTAACATCAGTAATCAAATCCTCTAGATTGAAATGTCTGATGTACATAGTTATACTGCTCTTCTATATTCTGTAAAAATCCAGCAATTTTGGCGACATCCTCATTAGTGTATTCATTGGACTTAATCAGCTTTGAGCATAGAGATTGCATGGCTTGGCAAGAACCACAAAGCTGGATCGCGCCAAAAGTTCCACTTCCGCCTTTGAGGACATGATTTTCGGCTTCAATAGCTACAAAGTCTTGTGTTGTGAATGCTTTCTTCATATTTGCGATCGCAGATGCAGAATGTTCTAAATAAATATGGATTAATTCATCTAAATCCTCTTTACCTACAGAATCTTCAAGACTTGCTAAGATCGATAGGCTAATCGGAGATTCACTATGATCAACAAGGATGTGTTGCTGTTGGTGAATTCTTTGGAGAGCCGCAATTAAACTTTTAGATTGTAAAGGCTTCGTGAGATAGTCGTTCATACCTGCACTCAGAGCCGAATCACGAGATTCTGAGAAAGCATTTGCCGATAGCCCGATAATCCAAGGCTGATGATTTGGTGTTTGACGGATACTTTTAGTCGCATTTAAGCCATTCATGATCGGCATTTGGATATCCATAAAAATCAGATCGTAGGATCGATTTAAAAAACTATTGACGGCTCTCTGCCCATTGTCAACAACATCTGCTTGATAACCCAAATTTTCGAGCATCAGCAATAAAATCCTTTGATTTACAGGATTATCTTCTGCAATTAAGATCTGGAATGGGTAACATTTAGAGAAGTTCTCATCACCCCAAATATTATCGATTTCAGATGAAGGTTGAGGAATACATTGGGGGTTTTGGTCGATAAACGTTATGGCTTTTTGGCTAGTAAAAACATTGAGAAAAGCTTGATAGAGTTTTGAGGTAGATATTGGCTTAGTGATGCAATCTCTAAAATAGTTGGAATTGTTATTCTCATTGAGAACTACATTAATGGGAGTGAGGAGAATTAAATTTAAATCAGGGAAAATTTCTTGAATACTTTGGGCAAGTTCTAACACATCAATTTTAGAGCCGTCGGCTTCCACTAGTTGTCGATCAATTAAAACTGCATCAAAGTTAGATGTTGTCAAGAATTGGAGAGCATCAGTTGCCGTGTAAGCAGATTGGATGTTCATTTCCCATGCTTGAGCATACAAAGCGATCGCAAGTTGAGTAGAAGAATTAGAGTTAACGCTTAAAATCCTTTTGCCCTTTAGTTCTGGGGCGATTGCATGAGCTTGATCCAAATCTTCAACGACTGCTTGAGTTCGAATGGAGAAGCTGAAAGTGGAACCCACACCGAGATTGCTGCTAACCCCAATTTCACCACCCATCAATTCACAAAGCTGCTTGCAAATCACTAGCCCTAAGCCAGTGCCACCATATTGTCTGGCAATCGAGCTATCGGCTTGGCTAAAGGCTTTAAAAAGTTTAGCGATCGCATCAGGTGCAATCCCAACGCCTGTATCGCGCACTTCAAATCTTAACTCGTAAGTGTTGGTTTCGCGATCGCTTGATTGCGAGTTTACCGCAATCACAATTTCTCCAGACTCTGTAAATTTAATCGCATTACTAACTAAATTGACGAGGATCTGACGTAAGCGTGTATAGTCTCCAATCAACGTTTGTGGGACATCTGGACTCACAAATGGGATCAGTTCAATGGATTTCTCGGCTGTGCGTAAAGCCATCAGTTCAAGAACTTCTTCGATACATTTTTGCAATCTAAAAGGGTGTGCTTCGAGTTCAAAATGTCCTGATTCAATCCGTGAAAAATCAAGGATATTATTGATTACCGATAATAATAATTCACCACCTTGAGCGATCGTCGTCACATATTGCTGTTGTTGGCGAGATAGAGACGTTCTTTGCAAAATCTCGGTCATCCCAATCACCGCATTCATCGGTGTGCGGAGTTCATGACTCATGATCGCCAGAAATTCGCCCTTAGATTTGTTTTCCGCTTCAGCAACTCTTCCTGCTGTCAGTTTTGCTTCAATAAGTTTGCGATCGCTAATATCTTGAGCAGTTCCATACAGCCTGATTACTTGTCCATGCTCATCATGTTCAGCATGACCGAATACTTCTATGTTACGGTAAGATCCATCAGGTTTTTGTCGTCGCAGATCGAGATGATAAGATTCACCTGTATTGGCTGCTCGTTGGACAGCTTGTGCATGGGCTTCTTGATCTTCGGCGATGTACAGTAGCAAAACGTCTTCATATTTAGGAGATCCTAAAGCAGGGTCGCGCTCAAAAATATGAAATAACTCCTGTGACCAAATCGCCTCGTTAGACGAAACAATCCATTCCCAATTTCCAATCTGGGCAACTCGCTGTGCTTCTGCTAATAGTGATTCACTCTTTTGTAAAGCTTGTTCTATGGCTTTGCGATCGCTAATATCAAACATAGAACCGCTCAAAACTTTAGTTTTACCATCAGTGGCTAGACTAATTCGAGCCGTATCTTGCACCCAAATAATTCGACCATCACTAGCTGTCATCCGATATTCGCAACAAAAAAGCTCGCCTGTAGTGATCGTGTGAGCAACCGCTCGATAAACGCGATCGCGATCATCAGGATGTACATAATCCGCCCAAGCATCCAAAAATTCTGTATTCCATCCTGAAGCTGGTAAACCTAAAAGCTCTCGTATTTGCGGACTAATATAAGCAAGATCTGGGTTGTCGGCGATCGGTGATACATAGGAAATAGTCGGAATTTGCTCTACCAAAGAGCGATATTGCTGCGTCCATCGGTACAAAACGTTATAGGCTTGATCCGCTTCTTCTAACTGTTCCACTAAGCTATGATTATGATTTGATCTTTGCAAAGTGATTTCTATCTGCACTGCAATTTGTTGCAGCATCAGCACATCATCTTGATCCCATGCGCGTTGAGAAGATCCTCCATCCAAAACTACACATTGACGCAATATCAAAAATCCCCATAGTGGTTTCTTTGGCGCTCTTTCGGTCAATACTATTGGCACAAGTAAATAAGCTTTATCTGCAAATATTTCGGCTAAATTAATCTCGCATCTACTTATCCCCGCACCATAAAGCCCAATGATTTGCCTCGTAATGTCTTGCCCCCACTGATATTCTTGATTGAGCATATTCTCAATCTGTACTAGTGAATAAGGCTCACAATTTTCTGCGATCGCATCCGCCACAATCTTGCCACAGATCTCTATTCCATAAGGCTGATCTGTAAATTTATCGAGCTTATATATAGAAACATGCCCCACCTGATCCAAATCGAGAAGTTTTGTCGTAATCCCCTCAAAAATCTTCTCCATATCATCAGATTGACGCATACTTTGCACAATTTCTGCACAAATCAACATTCTTGATCTTACTTGTTCCATATCAAAAATTAAATAATGAGCCTAAATAGTAATCCCCCCGTGGTTGCGCTACTTCGCTACCAGTTCAGTTTAGAGCAAAATAGCTCATAAAGTTTGGGTTATCCACATTTCAATTTGTTAAACTATCAGAAGAACTAATCAACCAATTGCCAGACATCATGATCAGTAACCTGCTCCAGACCAAAGAGCTACCAAATCTGCAATATTTTCCCGTCTGCGATCGCTTTGACGAAACATGGGAAGCCCCACTCTCGATCTTGTTGGGACTCGGACGCGCCGCAGGAGCCGATTTTGTCGAGTTTTTCCTAGAGCGAAATAACTACATTAGCTGTCTTGCTGAAGATGACACAATTACCAGCATCTCGCCACGTCTATCTACAGGAGCAGGAATTCGCGCTTTCAAAGGCAAAGCTGATTGCTACGTCAGTACCAATGACTTGAGTTTCTTAGGACTCAAATCCGCCCTAGAACGCGCACTCTCAATTTTAGGTTTACAACTTCCTTCCCAAAACTCAGTTATTCCATCTATTCATTTAGAACTATTCCGTGACTACGCCACTAAAAAAAATAAAGAATCATGGATCGCCCAATGTAGCCCCATGCGTGAAATGGGCGATATTTTGCTGGGCGCAAATCAGATGCTTGCCAAAAAAGGTAAACATATCCAATCAAGGCGATCGGGCTATTTCCGCGATTGGCAGGAAATCTTAGTTGCGGCAAGTGATGGCACATTTGCCAGAGATATTCGCCTTACCCAGTCAATCGGTTCTAACTTACTTTGTGCAGATGGCACAAATCGCTCATCGATTGGCAAGCGCGTCGGCGGCACAAGCGATCCCAGCTACCTCCGCAATTGGAACTATGAACCCGTCGTCGATGAAATC
>JAYUSC010000541.1:0-7276 GCA_043755885.1 Pseudanabaena sp.
CTGGGGACAAGGACCAGATCACCAGGGTCAATATAGGCGATCGCTAAATGCCCTAGCCCTTCTTTGGAGCCAATTAAAGGTAATGCTTCGCCCTCAGAATCAAGCTGCACATTGTAACGACGCTTGTACCAGTCCGTGATCGCTCGCCGAAAACTAGCTGTCCCTTCAAAAGGTGGATAGCCATGATTTTTGGGATCGCGCAAAGCTGCGATCGCAGCTTCGACGACTGGTTCAGGCGTGGGACCATCGGGGTTACCCATACCGAGATCGATCAAATCTAGCCCTTGCTCTTTCGCTCGTTGCTTCAACTCGTCTAAGCGTGCAAAAACATATTGAGGGAGTTTTTCTAGTCGCTGAGCAGGTTGGAGCCAAGTCTTCATTTGTATTGTCAGAGCGTATAAGGTGAATATACTGAGTTGTTGTAGCTACGCTACAACAACTCAGTGAGTGTTTCTATGGAAATTTGATCTTAATAGAAATTGTCTCGCGATCGCACTTGCCCTGAAGAAATATCATGCCATCTTCATCACAACATTCCTTTGAATATCGGTGTTTAAGTCTTGTAATGCAAAAATGCGATCGCAATCATTCATTTCTACATAACTTGTGTAACCTAGCTCTTGCAACAATTGCTTGAGCTTATCGCCTGTTGCCCCAGCCGCCTTTAAGCTAGTAGGATGAATCTCGATAATCAAAGTTGGTTTTAGCGCAGTAATCATTTTGCTTGCGCCTGCGAGAAACGAACATTCGCTACCTTCTACATCCAGTTTTAGTAAAACTTTGCCAGTAAACTTTTGCCAGTCTACTAAGTCATCAAACCGCCTAATAGGAACCTTAATCGCATTGAACTGATGCGTGGCTGAATGTTCTGGAAATACTCCCGCCGAACCAGAAGTACCAATTGGCACTAGTAATTCTATTTCTCCATCGGTATCACCAACGGCAAGATTATGAATCTGGAATTTACAGAGAGCGTTAGCCGTCAGAGATTTTTCTAAGGCTTTGGCTAAGCGCGGTTGAGGCTCAACGGCAAGCACAAAACCATTCGCTCCCACCATCTTGCTTGCCACGATCGCAAAACTGCCATGATTTGCGCCAATATCCAAAAAAGTATCACCTTCAGCAAGTAATTGCGATAAAACTCGCGTATCGGTATCGCCGCTAGCCAGCTCATTCACCACTTGAAAGAGGCGCATATCGGTGGGATTCAGAAATACTTGATAGCCTGATAGGTTTAGCTCTAAATATTTTTCTGGCGAAAGTCGAGTGAAAATATTTGATAGAAATCTAAATAATTGCCTCCCGCCTTTGAGATAGCTTTTACCTGTGAGACCAAAATACAACTTACAGTACAAACTGAAGATGCGGTATAGAAATGGTAATTGGCTGCTAAGAGTTGGATTGAGTACCCACCCTAAAACTGAGCGATCGTATAGCCAATCATCGGGTTGATCGATTTTGCTGTCTGGTTTTGTCATTATAAAAATTTTGTCTCTCTTGAAATAAAATCAGTTAGTTTGTGGTGCGGCTTCGCCGCAACACAAACTAAACCCTAATGCAGCGATCGCACAGGAATTTGGTTAGCGCCTAGATAATCTTTAATCTCTGCGATCGTTAGCTCGCCATAGTGTAGTAGCGAGGCAAGTAAAGCCGCCTCAGCCCGACCTTCAGTCACCGCTTGCAGAATATGTTCACAATTCCCCGCGCCACCCGAAGCAATCACAGGAACTTCTACTAAATCTGCAACTTGGCGAGTTAACTCCAGATCATAACCAGCCTTTGTGCCATCAGCATCCATGCTCGTGAGCAAAATTTCACCAGCGCCACGCTTAACGACTTCCTGCGCCCACCAGAGCGCGTCTATTCCTGTATTCTCGCGTCCGCCCCGCACATATACATCCCAGCCAAGATTTTGGGGATCGTTCCTGCGCCGCGCATCGATCGCCACGACAATGCACTGATTGCCGAAGCGATCGCTACTGCGATTAATTAAGTCTGGATCACTGACTGCGGCTGAGTTCATGCTCACCTTATCTGCACCTGCTCGTAAAAGCTCCCGAATATTGTCTAGATTTCGGACACCGCCGCCCACTGTGAGGGGAATAAATACTTGCTCGGCAGTGCGATAAACCACATCTAGAATGATGCCGCGATCTTCGTGGGTGGCGGTGATATCTAGAAATACCAGTTCATCTGCTCCTGCAAGGTTATAAGCTTGCGCTAGTTCAACTGGGTCGCCAGCATCCTTGAGATCGACAAAGTTAATTCCTTTGACGACGCGACCTGCTTTTACATCTAGGCAAGGCAAAATGCGTTTTGCTAGCATAAGCTCTTCAAATTTTTCAAAATCACAGCAAGAGAATATATTTTACAGCGCTTTGGGTAGAAAGCGAACCGCTGTAGGGGTTTAGCATTTGCGCCAACATTTTTATACTCCCCACCATAATCTCGAAACGCAAATGCTAAACCCTTTGCGCTTTTACCGATAACTTGTCCCTGCGTTGTGAGTTTAGGGCAATTTCAAAAGATGAAAGCCCGCGCTTCGCGCGGGCTTTCATCTTTTGGGTTTCACTTTGCGATCGCAATAGTCTTAATTTCAGGAAAAACGAGAGGCTCGTTCAAAGTTTGGCTCATATTGCCAATAATCGCTCGTAAATAAACCCGTAACTGCTGGAATTTGGTCACATTAGGCTGATATGTGCCATCGGTCTCTAGCTCAAACAATCGACCAGCAAACAAATCACTACTAAGAGTCGGATCTTCTAAAATCACCGAATTTTCTGGTTCTTGCCAAGGGAATAAACCTTCAGGCAAATCACCTTGCAAAATACTCAAAATGCGATCGCGACAGGTTTTGATATTGACTCCGCGCATTTGTAATTGCTGAAGTAGTTGAGTTGGATTAACCGATTGCGTAAGATTGAGGCGGCAAATTTCTTGTAATAGAAAGTAATCAGAATATTGCTGACGTGCGACATCTTGTAAATTTGGATAGAGCGGTGATACAGCTAGACCATTTGCCAACACTGAAGTCGCTAATGGGTCAATCTTGGTATTGGGCAGTTTTTGGGCTAGCCAACGTGACAGCAAGGGAATATGCATAGTGCTGCCTAACAGCAAAACTTGATGCACATCTTCCCCAAGAATTCCTGCATTACTGAGAATAGAATTGAGTTCGCGATTGAGTCGTTGGATAAATGGTTGCAAAATCAAGTTTTCTAATTCACGTCGCAGCACAACGATCGGCTGTCCCATTAGATCCTCATTCCAACTATCGACACCCACATCTCTACCAAATGTGACTTTGACGCGATCGGCTAGATCCAACATTTGTTGACCAAGGTTGGAACTTAACAAATATTGCTGAAGGAGAACCCGTTGCTGTGATGCAAAAGCGCCAATTTCTGGCAAGCTAAGATGATCAAAATTGCAGAGATGACGGTTAGGATTGGTGATTAATTGCCAATGAGGATAGAACAATTTGACGACAATATCTTGACTGATGCTAATACCCGCATAGTCGAAGCTGCGAATATGTAGCTTGGAGCGATCTTTCGCCTCGCTCAGCCCCTTCATTAGGCAGAGACTAGTTGTAATTGCACCCGCGTCAACTAAAAGCGTAATTTCTTGAGAGATTTTCTGATCATGAAGCAAAGATAAAACGGGAGCGATCGCCTGATCGACAGCCGTCACCTGCTCAGCTTGACTAACTAATCCTGCTTTGAGAATTGCTTCGCGGACGTTGAGAATGTAAGTATCTGACCAGTTAGCAGGATAACCAAACACAACGCCACTGAGCTTCAACAAAATCAATCCAAGATCAGGAAGTTTAGGATGATTCGCTCTAGTTTGGATTTGTTCGAGTAGATTTTTGAGAGCGGCAATTAACCAGCGCAGACTCACCTGACTGCGATCAGTCCATTGGATGATTGGTTGCCAAGTACTGATACCGCGATAGGGTAAGCCTAGTTTGAGAAACTGTTTGAAATGGACAATGGCAACTTCACCACCTTCTAATTCAGCATTTTGAGATCGCTTAGAGATCGTCCGAATATCTGTTGCGATCGGATCATCTAAGCTTTGATCGGCTTGCCAAACAATTTTGCAGGGCATTTCATTAGCATCATCAAGATATAGAGAATACACGCGCCCAGTATCAGCATTAAGTAAGCTTGCCCTGATGGCGGTACTACCGAAATCAAGCCCTAAAACCCAAGTGTCATCAAGACTATAAACTTCTTTTTCAGGTGGTGCGGGAATCAAAGCCATGCTGCGTGATTCTAATACTAGTGAGTCAATATCGAAGACATTTTCACTAGTGTCACTAATTGGCGCTACCGACGACAGTCCAAGCTGCTCACGCATATCATCAAGCAATGGCTCGTTAAAGTTAAATGAGTTCAAATCATTTAATAAATTTTCCCACTCATTATCGGCAACATTACTCGGAGCATCACTCGGCGCATCGGCAAACTCATTGAGCAATAGATCATCTTCCTCATCCTCAGGAATATTCTCTAAATCAATGAAATCTGCGATCGATACTTCCTCTGAAGGGTCTGTATCTTTTTCGCGCGTATTAGCAAAACCATCTAACTTCTCATATTCCAAAGACGCAAAAAACTCATCCGCTGATAACTCTGAAGATCCAGTACTAGAACCATGATCATCTTTACTTGTATTTGGCTGCACTAGATTGGATTCCAGATTCTCTAGGGCTATAGTCCAATCATCTTCAGCTTCTTCTTGCGTAATATTAGTATGATAAAGTTCAGCCAAGGCTGAAGAGTCAATAAAATCTATCGACTCTTCCTGTCCAAATCCTTGCATAATTGTATCCAATTGTGCTTCGATGGACTCCGTTGTTTCAGGAGAAGCAAGAGGCTCATGCATCGTTCTTGCACCAACATCAATTCCTTCGGAATCTCCCTTGGTTATGGTTTGCATGACTGTATCAGCTCCTTCTAATTCAGTTGGAGTAAAACCAAACAAAAGCGTGTCAAGATCACTTTCGTCATCTAGATTTGCACTTGTACTCTGACTAACAGTTCCGCGTGGCGTAAACAATTCATCAAGTTCATCACTAGCAGTAAATGGTGTTGTTTGAGAGTACTTAGCTGCATTATCGGCTATTACTTCTGCAAAAATTGCATCCATTTCATCAATTCTAGATGGGACTGAACTAGACAACAAATTAGAGGGAGTAGTCAACTCTATTCCTGAAATCTGATCTTCTGCTTTTATATCAAATAGAGAATCGGGATTGTCAAAAATCTCAGGAATATCGTTAGATTCAGATGTAAATGGAGATGGTTGTAAATCGACAATATCTACGTTCATCTCTGAGAGATCATCACGATCACTGAAGGAATCAGCAAATCGATCAATAAATAAAGTGTTGGGATTTTCTATGATTGGTGGAACTTCTAATTCAGCAATTGCTGATTGCGGTTTGACATTCTTGTCCCTTGATTCTTGGGCTGAGACCTCAATGATCGTAGGATAGGCTTGAGATTCTTCGGTTTCCCAATTGGTTAAAGCGTATGGCGTATTGCGAATAAATTGATCAAGATTAGCCGCGATCTCTAGATCTGCACCAAGCCCATCATCAAGGCGCTCTAGATCGAAATTAAGATCATCAACTAGTGAATCTTCCCATTCTGGAAAAGCTGAATCATTTATGCTTTTACTAGTCAGGAGAATTAGCGATTCATCAGAATCATCAGCTTGATCATTGTTGGAACTATTTAAAAATTGTTCGATTTTGGATTCTATATTATCTGGGCTGTCATTGTTTGGGTCTGAATTTAGATCAGCCGAGGAAATAGGAGGAAGTTGAGAAGCATTAGAAGCTTCTAGTTCAGATGTCGAATTATTGAGTATTAGTTCTTCTTTCTGGGTAGGTAGCTTCGCCATGTCGAGAGCTTCGTTACCTAGCCATGATAGTAAGTCCTCATCGGGGGAAATATCTGCGATATTGGTGGTTGGGCTAGGGCGATTATTACTTTCCTCTAGCCATTGTAGAAGTTCAGGATCATCAATTAATTCGCCAGATTCGCTGACTACTTCCTCCACAGGAAGATTTAATGATAGTAAATCAAAATTATTTCTTTCATCTTCATTCTCCTGCATTCTTGTGCGTGGTGTTTCAAATCTTTCGACGATTTGAGTCGCCGCCTCTAAATCAAAATCGGGATTTAACTCACGAGCTGCGATCGCACTTTGAGGGTCGAGAATAATATTTGTACCGAAGCCAGCTAAATCAATTAACGGATCGGCTTGTATTTCAACAATTGGCTCCTCGAATAGGTGATCCTCGTCTGTACTTAATATTCTGTCGAGATCAGCGGAGCTATTTGGATCATCATCTTTTGTCACAACTTCAAGAAGCTCAGCATCAATAGTTGGTATTTCAAATATTTCAACTTCATCCACCTCGCCAAACTTATTACCCGCTAGTAGAGTCTTGATTAATTCCTCATCAGCAGGCTCTGTAAAAGTTTCTAGATATCGTAGTGGAATATCATCTGGTAATTCAGGCAGTATATTGATTGCCAATGGAGATACTTCAGCAAAGTTTTGTGGCGTTTGTACAGACTGCTCAACAGACTGTTGACTAATCCGATCAACTAAGGCACTAATTAAAGCCTCACCCTTCTGCTCAAGGGTTTCCATATTATCCAGCTTGGCAGCGATTGATGTTTGATATCCTTGGATTTCCTGCTCTAGTGATCGAAATGTGGTGTTAAACATTTCATCTAGATTCAGCAAAAAACGATCAGTTTGTTCCTGTACTTTATTTGCAAATTCGGGTTGTGGCGGCTCGCTCAATGGGCTAGCAACATGCTGGAATGATTCAGGAATTTGATCGCGCACATAGTTATTAACTGAGTTTAGCGATCGATCTAGAGCTTCCTGTTGAGTCGTTTGAAACTCTTGAAACTGTTTCATCCAAGTTACGCGATCAGATTCTAGCTGCGAGATTTCCGCGTTTAACTTCTGTTTTTGTTGGTTTAAAGTAATTAATTCTTGACTTATTTGCGATCGCTGCTGGGATTCAACAATTTTATGTAAACTCGCCGAAATTTCTCCTACCATGAGCGCCCTTTCGACGGCGAGGGTTTGACTGACTACTTGCTGCACCGATTGCTGGACTGACTCTTTGACAACCTGTTGCAATGTCTGCTGAATTGCTTGCTGGAGCGAAGCAATCATGCGATCGTTGACAAATGTAGAATTGGGTTCAGGTGTGCCATTCGTCATTGTGCTAGTCTCC
>JAYUSC010000542.1:0-7272 GCA_043755885.1 Pseudanabaena sp.
ATTTCGGTGTCAGGGTCAGCATTGCCATCAATATTGACTTGGCTAGAGCCGAACATCGGAAAAGCTGTGGCTAAAAAAGTCGGCGCATTGATCGCTCCGTTTGCGGTATCGACGCGGCGGAAATGGGAATCGCGAGGTAGGTTAATACCATCGCCTGTGACGAAATCGCGCTCGCTCACATGGCGCTGCGAAATCAGGTCAATGCTCAGACCCTTGAGCGCTGTAAAACTATTTTTGCGAATCAAATTGCGATCGCTCTTAGGAAAAGCGGCGATCGCAATACCTGCACCGCGTTGATTGCGAATTTGGTTATTGGTAACTTGATGATCGTTGCCCATTAAGTAAACGGCGGCGTAGTTGGTACTGCGATCGTTAAATAAGATGCGGTTATCTTCGATGGCGATCGCGCCATTTGGTTTGAAGAGATATACGCCACTGCCATCATTAGCACAGAGCGTATTGCCCTTAATTCTGAGATTAGCAATTTCGCCTTCGAGATAAATTCCGTGGGGCATTCCGTCAAAACCATTGCTGGTAATTGCATTTTCAATAATCTGCGCTCCTGTGGCTCGCACCGATGTGACGATACCACTACCCTCGTGATAGGCGATGCGATTGCGCCGCACGATTGTATCGTTGCTATTAAAGAGATACACCCCAAAACTAGAAGGTTGCTTGGGCATTTTGCCTGCGGGCGTAATACCCAGCCAGTTGGCTTCGAGTGTCACACCCTGCGGCGGGCGATTGCTGTCGTAGAAGGGTGAAAATTTGGCGGGTTGTTGTTGTTGAGTAGTGTCGGGTGGCGGCGCTTGGTGGGAAATGAAAATATCTGCTGATGGCGTGACTGTGGGAACGCTGGTAATCGCATTAAACCCGTAAATACTCAAGCCCTTAATCGTCACGCCATTGGCAACGATCGTCAAGCCGCGAAAAATTTCTATGCCATCCGCAGGTGCGATCGCAACAATTGGCTGCGGAATTGCTAACTCTTGGGCAAAGGATATTTGCGGGTCATAGCCTGTTTGGGTCGTGCCATCAATAACGAGGTTCTGACTACTGATATCAGGTAAAGCTTTGCGTAACTCGATCGTGGTGCGATCGCTAGGCAGCGCAAATCCGATGCTCGATCCTTTGCCATTAGCGATCGGTTTGATCTGAGCGCGTTCGAGATCACTAAGTCGATCAATGGTGAGGCTACCATTTGCGATCGCAATTGCTTCACGTAAGGTCAATTCGCGATCGGCTTGAATGTCACCATCGCGATCGCTGTTAACCGTGATTTGATAATGCGGATTTGCAGTTTCTGCGATCGCGAGATTTCCTGTATTAAAATCTGTCCCCCAAGTACCGCTCAACCCGATAGAACTAATCAATAATGTCGCTGTTAATTTTTTGCAGGTTACTTTTCGCATAGTCTCTAGTTCTTTAAGTTTAAGAGTTGATCGGGAGCAATCACAAAACCATTTTTCTCGGTGGGGCTAACACCAATTGAGCGGAGGAACGCCGTTACAGTGTCACCATTGCTGCTCAACAAGAAATTCAAAGCAGATACGATGCGACGATTGTTGCTGTCATTAGCAGTAGTACTAGCTGCAATGGCTTTATCTTCGTTATTAGTGAGCGAATTCGTGGCGATGAGGTCATTGCGAACTGACGCACTTAAAGCTTCAAAAGCATAACTCCAGAGGCGATCGCGTTTATCTGATGTGAGTACATCGGAATCACCAGAATAGGCAAGTGCTACGAGTAAGGATTCTACATTTGGTAATTGAGTTAACAATGGTTTCAAGCCAAGATTAGGTATTTTGATCGAATTGCTGAATGTTGGCTTGAATTGGGGATCGAGTAGAGAATTTGGAGATGCACTTTCCAGCCATTTAGACAAACGACGATCGGCATCTAACAAGAACGCCAATGGCGTAGGAACTTTGTTGGCGTTCGCAGTTGGGGTAGTGTTTGTCGGTTTGTTCGCAATATTGGTGTTGCCATCTTCTGCATTCAGGGAGACAAAAACTGGATAGGAGCCGACTTGATTTGTTGCCGCAGTATTCGTGCTGAGTAAAATGCGATCAGAACTCACGCCCTTGTCTAGTAGATAACTCCTCACAGCAAGCATCTTAAATGTTTCTAGATCATCACCTATGGAGGCATTGAGATTAGATCTGGTTTGAATCTCGAACATCAAACTCGGATTAGAATTCAGCTTCTCAATCATCCGATCGAGGGTGCTATAACTCAAATCGTCTATGCTACCAGCGTCGTTGACATTGACACCGAGAGAGATTTTGGGAGGAGCATTGTTAGATGTGGAATTGGGCGCAACTGCGGCGCTGGCTTGAAGTGTAGGTGCGGCATTGGGTAGAATGCTTTGTAAAAACTCAGTTGCAGGTGAGTTAGGAGCCATTGTTTGCAATCGAGTTGCGATCGCATTAAAGATATCGGCTTGACCACTAATTGCAAAACTGACTGGTGTCGCCTTGGTCGTAGAGCTAACTTTGTCAGGACTATTACCAGCAGCAACATCACCAGCATTGTCACCTAATGAACGCAAGGTCATCTGGGAACTTGACACACCACGATCAAGTAAGTACTTTCTGGCCGCCATCATCCGATTAGCGGCAAGGTTATCACCTGAGTTCATATTGGCAAGTGAGCCAATATATCCTTGGATATCAATCGAGAGATTATTATATTCCTTCAAGACTGCGGCTAAATTTTCCAAAATCGCGATATCTGATGTCGCTAACTCGGCATTTTCGCCCTGAGTACCTTCTCTAAAAGTTAGCGATCGCGCCACATTTAGGGTGATGATTTGAGGGCTAGCAGGAATAGCCGCCGCTTGTGTCTGCACGGGCTGTGGTGTTTGGGCGACGATGGCTACTGGCTCTACTGGCTCTTGTTGCTGGCGTGGCGGAGTCTTTTGTAACCCAAATCCATCAAACAATTCGTTCAGCTTGACGGTGATACCTGCATATAGCCCACTGGCTGCTCGCGAACCACTAAAATCGCGATCGACATTAACCGAACCACTGCTATAACCTACGGCTAAACGCAAGTTCGGAGTCAGATAGTAACCCACTTCACCGACTAGTCCCAATTCGCTATAACCTGCGGTCGGTTGATTGAGCAATCTCGCCTCACCGACTAGCTCAACGTTATAGCCGAGACGATAAGTCGCTCGAAACTGTGACAAGTTGGTGTTCGATACACCCGTAAAATCTTTGGCAATCGTGGTAGTGCTATTTCGCAGCGCCAGCTTTCCATAAAATTCCCATTGCCAGTTAGGAGCATAAATTGCTTCTAAAGCAAAAGTGTGATCGGTATAGCCAGAGCCGCTACCGATCAGCAGAGCTTCTGGGACAATACTAGGATTTTGGCGGTATTCATAACGCAAGAGAGCGTTGAACTTATCATCGTCAGGATTGCGATAGGCAAGCCCGACTTTGAGATTGGAGATTGTTCCCAAACCAGAAATCAATTGGTTAGCGGCACTAGATTGCTGGTAGTTAAACAGCATCGTGAAAGCTGGAGAGAGTTTGCCCAGTGCCGAAGCCGTAAATACGGTGTTACTGCTAACATTATCATTGCGATGCTCAAATCTAGCACTCGCCTTGAAGTCTGGATTATCAGTGTATTCCAACCCAACGTTATAACTATTGCCATTTTGGAAGGTCAGAGAGCTAGAGGATTGACCAACCGCAAAGGGTTGTAAAAATGATGTTCCTGTGGCTGTAGTGGTGGCAAAACTACCAAATATATGCTCATAGCCAAAACTCATGCGTAGCCCTGGTAGCACTTGCCAGCGCTGGTTAATTCCCAATGCGCCTTGAGTCGATGCGGCATTATTCGCACCACCGATTACAGAGTAGCGCCCTGTAAAGGTAGTATCTGTGCCGAGTTTATACTCTCCTAATAAGTCAGCGCTGGTAATCGCTTGCCCCGCTAATGCTCCAGAATGGAACCATTGCTGTCCTAAGCGGGCGGTCAATCCTTGGACAATTGTCCAATCAAGAGATAAGACACTGCGATCGGGAATGACAGCATCGGCGCTTGACGAAAGACTAACTTCGTTTTGGGCTGTCACGCGAAGATTATCCGCAATTGGCACGCTCAGACGCGATCGCAATTGTGTAGAGTTACTCGACAACAATTTAGGCGACTGCCGATCTTGGCGATCTCGATATAATAAATCCAGATTTAGCAGCGCCGCACCGATATTTTGCTGCACACCCAAACTAATCGTGCGAAGCGCGTTATTTACCGCCGACCCAGGGATAGCCTCTTGCCTCGGATTGAGTAGATCGGCAAGGGTGGTCAATGGACGCGGCGCAACACCAAGATTCTCTTCTTGGTCATAAGTTAGCTTGAGGCTAGTTGTGGGGCTGATCTTGGCAATTAAATCAGCTCCATATTTGGTCTGTCCTGGCACAAAACTAATCGTGGCATTATTGGCAAAACCTGTTTCGGCTCTGCTGTAATAGAGCTTACCGAAAATACCTGAAGCAATCTCACTGTTTAGCTCAAACCGCATTGCCGAGCCAGTGACATAGCCCAAGATTTCCGAGTCATTTTGCGATCGCCCATATTCAGCAATCAGTTGCGTTTTTTCGCCAAATGAAATCAGCGCATTCGCACCATAAAGCACAAAACTCCGAATGCCGAGAGTTTCTTTAAAATAATTTGCCCCAATCCAACTAGGTTGGTTCTGGCTGCGGTTGAGATGATAACGCAGTTGTCCAGCATAAAGACTGCTGTCACCACCAGCCTGCTCGTTTTGATAGGTAACCACAATCTGGCGGCGCAAAAGTTGTCCGACCTCGCCTAAGGCAGTTTGCAATAATGGTTGTCGAAATAGAATGGAACCATTGTCATAGTTAATATCGTAGTCTTTACCGCGGGACAGTTCTTTGCGCGAAACCACTGTCCCTGCACTAAAGAAATCAATTAACTCGATAAATACATTCTCACTGCCGTTAATCAACAAGCGCTTGGAGAGAAAGTAAGTGCCACTTGTGCCATTAGGTGCGATCGTGTCGCGCTGGAACGCTTTACCAACGTTGCTATAAAATCCTGTGATTTGGAGATCACCCAAATTAAAGTTGCCTTTAAAGCCCTGCAACTGTCGCGAAATCGCACTAAATTGTTGCGATCGCGAAGCGAACTCTTCTGTACCGTAATTCCCCCACATAAAGTAATCAGGACTCGCACCCTGCACAGGCGAGTTACGCTCAAAGCGCAAATACAAACTGTCATAGGATGGCGTAGTCCGAGTTACAGTAGAGCTATCACCATAGACAGGATATTGCTGATCGCAATATTTTTCTGTGCCAGATAAGCTACTATTGCCAGCGCAGTCCTGATTGAGGGTGCGGCTATTGTTATAAGCACCTGTAAATAGCCATTCACCAACACGCCCAGTCCCAAATACCGCTCCATATAAATCAACTTGAGTACGATTGTTAAGATGGGCAGGTAAAAATTCACGCAAGCTCCGATAAAAATCAGTACCTCTCGCTCCCACCCGCAGATCGATTACTCCAGTCACCAAGGAAGGGCGCAAATCAGTTTCAAATTGAACTTGCGTAAAGGCTTCCATTTGAGCATTGGTCGCTCGAATTGTCACCTTCCCTGTTTTTAGTCCAGTCTTTAACTGTACCGAAAACTTACCTTGCTTTGCTTTGACTTGAAAGCCTGGCTGTTCAGGAGAGGCATCAGTACCAATAAACTCACCTTCACTAGCTTCTAAGGTGACTAATGCATCCCAGTTAGAACGATTGCCATCGGCATCAACTAGTTGTCCCTCAACGGTCACATAGGAGCGCCCATCCGCAGGAACTTTCGCCTCCAATGTACTCACAACTAGTTTGGTAGGAGTACCTCGAACCTTGATATTGACCGAACTAGAATCTAAGTTTGAGCCAATTGCTCTTGCTGTAATCTGGTTATCACCTGCTTGTAAAGATACGCCGTACCATGTTTGGGTAATGGTTTTATTAGTTTCATCTAGCTCCGATCGCCCAATCGAGTTAGAATCCACAGCTTTCCCATTGACCAAAAGCTCAATCTTGGTATTGCTTGGCATTTGGATCACCACTGTCGCCGCAGGTGCATCTAAAACAGCGCCGACTGTCGGCGAAAGAATGATGATGCGTGGTGGTGCTTTGTCTGAAGTATTGGCGGTATTAGCCGTTTTAGGAATATCAGCAACAGAAGCAGGAGTTTTTGCATTACTAGGAACTTGCTTCGGATCTGTCGTACTGACAACTTTTTTAGGATTTGCAGTACTAGAAACTTGTTTAGGCTTTGGAGTATTAGGAGCCTTTTGGGGATTTAGGGTACTAGGAGCTTTTTTGGGATTTAGATTACTAGGAGCCTTTTGGGGATTTGGAGTACTAGAAACTTTTTTGGAATTTGGAGTGCTAGGAGCTTTTTTGGGATTTAGAGTACTAGGAGCTTTTTTGGGATTTAGAGTACTAGGAGCCTTTTGGGGATCTACAGTACTAGAAACTTGTTTGGAATTTGACGATGGAGCTAGTCTTGGAGGAGTAGAAGTCCCCCCAGTCTGATTAGTTAATAATTCTTGCGGCTTAACGCCTAGATTGGGTTTTACGCCTGTAACTAGCTCGGCTTTGACAGATGATGGGATCAGCAAAAGAAAGAGTTGAGGGAAGACTAAAATCCA
This sequence comes from Pseudanabaena sp., assembly GCA_043755885.1. Classification (GTDB taxonomy): domain Bacteria; phylum Cyanobacteriota; class Cyanobacteriia; order Pseudanabaenales; family Pseudanabaenaceae; genus Pseudanabaena. The sequence goes on from JAYUSC010000542.1 coordinate 6,683, forward strand.
TAACTTCAACCTCGCAAGAGGTGCAGAAATGTTCTTCATTACTTTGCGCCTCCACTTGTGTCGCTAATACCACGAGCCGAAGGAGTCACCGCAAAGTTGACCCGCCCTAACCCACCTGGAGCCAGTCGCACCAAGCGAGATTGGCTGTTGCGCTCGATAAAGTATAAGTTTGGCGCAAGGGTATATCCTGAGACTGAGGTTAAGTCGAGTGCTAAAGTGCGGCTGCCAGATAGAACACTACTGAGCGAATATAGGCCATTTGCATCAGTGACAATTCGATTGCCGTCATCCATATACATCACAGCATTTGGTACACCTGGCTCACCTGGTTGCTGTTCGCCGTCAAAGTTTTTATCAATAAATACGCGTCCGATTAAAGTTCCACAATCTGACAAGATGCCTGGACGAATCCGCATCAAATACGATACGGGACCAGCACGAACTACTCGCTTATTATCATTACGGATACCTGATATAGAGGCTCGGTTAATCCCACTTCCACGAATCGCATCATTCGTAAGCTGTGCAGCATAGACAATATTAAGGGGGATATTATCGGCGGCTATAGGAAGTACGGCATTGGGACGGAA
>JAYUSC010000543.1:0-7267 GCA_043755885.1 Pseudanabaena sp.
CAGCGCCGTAGGCGCTGGAAATACCAATTTTGGTTTCATAGTTTGAAACTACCAAGTCGAAGCCTGTCCAGCATTTCGCAATGTGGCAATATCCTGAGAATGCGTACCTTTGGGATTCGGCAACCCCAATGCTTCTAGATCCGCGTCTACCATTAGCTCAACCAAAGCCTTGAAGGTAACTTTCGGCTCCCAACCCAGCTTTTGTTTCGCCTTGGTGGAGTCTCCCAATAACAAATCAACTTCAGCAGGACGGAAATAACGGGGGTCGATCTCTACATAATCTTCCCATTTGAGATTGACATAAGCAAAAGCCTCTTCCAAAAACTCCCTTACCGAATGAGTTTCCCCTGTCGAAATCACGTAGTCATCGGGCTTTTCTTGCTGCAACATTAACCACATCGCGTCAACATAGTCTTTGGCATGTCCCCAATCGCGTTTGGAATCTAGATTTCCTAAGTACAGTTTTTGCTGCTGACTCGCAACAATCCTTGCGATCGCTCTAGTGATCTTCCTTGTCACAAAGGTTTCGCCACGGCGCGGCGACTCATGGTTAAACAAAATGCCATTACAAGCAAATAGTCCATAGGACTCACGGTAATTAATCGTTTGCCAATGGGCATAAACCTTGGCGCAAGCATAGGGGCTTCGCGGATAAAAGGGCGTATCTTCATTTTGGGGTACTGCTTGTACTAAGCCATACATTTCCGACGAGCCAGCCTGATAAAAACGAATTTCGCGATCGTTGCGTTGTTGATAATCGCGTAATGCTTCTAGTAACCGTAAAGTTCCCATACCCACAGCATCAACTGTATATTCAGGTGAGTCAAAACTAACGCGCACATGGGACTGAGCGCCAAGGTTAAACACTTCATGAGGTCGAACGGCTTCTAAAATCCGCCCCAAGGTTGAGCCATCAGTCAGATCGCCATAGTGCAGAAATAATTTGGTTTCTGGTAAGTGCGGATCTTGATACATATGATCAAGGCGATCGGTGTTGATTGTAGAAGAACGGCGAATGATGCCATGCACCTCATAGCCCTTAGCTAGTAATAGCTCTGATAGATAAGATCCATCTTGTCCTGTGATACCTGTAATTAAGGCGCGTTTAGATTTACTCATGAATTGTGGTTTGGAAGGACTTGATAAGATTTTATAGTATTGACTAAGTACCTCGGCATGATTAAAAAATCAGAACCCAAATCTGTACCGCCCGCTGCGCGGGCGGTACAGATTTTCGGGTTTTATATTTAGTTGTGCCTAGCTACTTATAAGCATTTACCATCAATTAACATTTGTTCAAATTCTGAAGTAGGTAATGGCGGACTAAAGAAATAGCCTTGAAACTGATCGCAGCCATGATCCTTTAAAAACTGCATCTGCTCGGCAGTCTCAACACCTTCAGCAATAACTTTTAATGACAAACTATGGGCAAGATCGATGATCGCTAGGGAAATCGTCGCATCATGACGGTCGGTCGTAATGTCTTGGACAAAACAGCGATCGATCTTCAGGATATTGACTGGAAAATGCTTCAGGTAACTCAAAGACGAATAGCCTGTACCAAAATCATCGATCGCAACTTTTACGCCGATTTCCTGTAGCTGCGATAGCACCTGAATCGTATATTCGGCATTTTGCATGATGATGCTTTCTGTGAGTTCGAGTTCTAAATGACTAGGCTCTGTATTGGTTTCTTTTAAAACCTTACTCACAAATTCAATCAGATTAGTGCCAGGGCGAAAATGCTGACTCGATAGATTGACGGCGACAAATCCGTAATTTATGCCAGCCTCTCGCCACGATCGCATTTGTTCGCAGACTAAATAGAGGATGACCTCACTCAAACGCAGGATTAGCCCTGTTTGTTCAGCAACAGGAATAAATTTGCTGGGCATAATCAGCCCTAAGTCGGGATGTTGCCATCTAGCTAGCGCCTCAGCCCCAACGATTTTACCTGATTGCAGATTTACTAGAGGTTGATAAAAAACCCGAATCTCATTGCGATCGAGCGCCCGATGCAGACTGTTGGCTAACGCCATGTATTCTGAAGATTGGACATTCAGATCGGGGCTATAGAGCTTATAGCTATTTCTGTTATTGCTTTTGGCGTAATACATCGCCAATTCCGCATTTTTAATTAATCCTTCCACCTCTTGATGATCTTCAGGAAACATGGTGATGCCAATGCTACTAGTAATGAAAACCTCATGCCCATAAAGATGGTAAGGACGACTTAATAGATCGAGGATTTTCTGAGTTTCTTGTTTGACGCTGAGCATATCGGTGACACCAGAAATGATCAGCGCAAATTCATCGCCTTGGATACGCGCCACCATATCGCATGGGGCTGTATAGCGCTTGAGTCGCTCTGCGATCGCAATAAATAATTGATCGCCAATATCATTACCAAGAGTGTTGTTAATGATGTTGAAATTGTCCATATCCAGAAATAACAAAGCTAGAGATTTGTTATTAATCTTGGCGTGTAATACAGCTTGAGTTAATGATTCATGAAAAAGGACTCGATTTGGTAATTTGGTCAAACCATCGTGATGAGATAAGTACTCAAATCTTTCACCGACAACTTTAATTTCATCATAATAATGATCTTTAACTAAATTGTACTTTTGCAGCCGTGATGCGATCGCACCTAATAATTCTACCGAGGTAAATGGCTTGGTCAGATAGTCATCTGCACCTAGCTGCATGGCTTGACGCATATCCGCTTTTTCGGTCATCGCTGTCAAGAATATAAATGGAATCATTGATGTTTTTTGTTCTTGGCGCAAAGCAACTAGGGTTCCAAAACCATCTAGTTCTGGCATGGCGATGTCACAAATAATCAAATTCGGCAAATAGGTTTTGGCTATTTGGACACCAACGACTCCATTTTCTGCGCCCAGCACATCAAAACCTTCGTAAGAGAGCGTCTCCATGATCTCTTCGCGTAAAGCTTCTACATCTTCGATGACTAGAATCGTGGTCATAATTGCGTTTCTTCCTTGAGGTAAGGTAGTTTTACCTTGACAGTTGTTCCTTTGTTTTCAATACTAGAAAGCTGAATTGTGCCACCGAGAATATCCACCGAATTCTTGATAATAGCCATCCCTAACCCAGTACCGACGATCATACCAACATTATGGGCGCGATAAAAATGGTCAAAAATCTTTTCTTGATCAATTAGAGGGATACCAATCCCCTGATCTTGAAATTCTAATAAAATTTGGGGGATGCGATCGCTAGTTAACGAAACCGTAAAAGCGACTTCGTTAGCATCAGGAGAATATTTAATCGCATTTGATAATAAATTAGAAATAATTTGCCTAAAGAATTTAGTGTCCACCGCAATCTTGGCAGGGGCATTAATATTCTTAAATATCACTTGATGCTTACCATTTCCTAGCAACTTAGTTTGTTCAATAATTTCTAAACAGAAATCTTCTAGATCAATCTCTTCTGGCTGCAACTCAAATTTTCCAGATTCGGTTCTACCAATGATTAAGACTTCTTCCAAGAGATTAGTCATGCCTTTGACTTCGCGCTGGATTTTGTCAATTCTCTCTAGTTTTTTCTCGTCTGACATTTTATGTCCATAGTTCCGCAGCAAATCGCTTGCGGTCTGGATCGTGGCTAGTGGCGTACGAAATTCATGGGAAGCTCTGGAAATAAATTGTGATTTGAGTTCGTTGAGTTCCTTCTCTTTGAGGAGCGTTCTTTCTAGTTGGCTGAGACTCTCCTCTAGTTGCTGAGTGCGATCAGTAACTTGGCATTCCAAATTTTTGTTCAGTTCTTGGACTTGTTCAAATAATTTGACTTGTTGAATGGCGATCGCCACATGATTAGCCAACTGTCTCAGCAGATCGATTTCAAACTCTTCCCACTGACGCGGTGCAAAACATTGATGGGCAATTAATAATCCCCACAAGGTATCCCCAAAACAAATAGAAACTACGATATTAGCTTTTACTTGAAAGCGTTGCAAAAGATCTTTATGGCAAGGGCTTAAATCTGCAAGATCGACATCATTGACACTGGAGATAGATCTATTTAGATGTTTCTGTACATAATATTGATTAAGACATTCATCATCAACTGTTTTTCCAATAATAGATAGCGTAGGATCATCAACAGCTTCTACAACAAATATGCCACTCCAGTCTTCTTCAAATTGATAAATAACCACGCGATCAATGCGTAATAGTTCTTGAGCTTCTTTAACGGTGATGGCAAGAATTTGATCGAGATTCAGTTCACATTGGATTTTAAGCAAGATTGCATTCAATAGACATTCTCTTTCACTCTGATAACGGAGTTGGGTTTCGACTTTTTTTCGCTCAGTAATGTCGTAGTAACTACTCAAATACATGCGTTTGCCTTTATATACCATTAGTCTTGTGGAAACTAAGACATCTTTAATTGTGCCATCACGATGACAAAGGCGGGTCTCGACAGTCAACGTTTGCCCTGTTGCCTGTAGCTGCTGCAATCTTGCCAAAGCTCGATCATGCTCGGTGCGATCGGGATAGAGGAAGTTTGTAAAGTCGTGACTAAGATTTGCCTCCGCAGATGTATATCCTGTCAGATTTTCCATTCCCGCATTGAAAATCGAAAAATAGCCAGAATCATCACTAAAAGTAATGCCTTCTTTGATCGATGTCAGGACAGTCCGCAGACGCTCTTCACTTTCGAGCAGTCGTTGATTTGATTTTACCTGATCGGTAATGTCGGTTTGAATGCCGATATAGTTAGTCAGTTCTCCATGATCATCAAAGACTGGTGCAATATACAAATCATTCCAAAATGCCGTGCCATTTTTGCGATAGTTGAGCAGAACAGCATGACATTCGCGCTTTTCTTGGATCGCTTGGCGTAAATCTAAAGAACCAATCTGATTGCGATCGCCTCCTTGCAAAAAGCGACAATCACGCCCGATAACCTCATCTGTGTTGTAGCCAGTGATTCTCTCAAAGCTAGGATTAACATAAATCATCGGATTATTTGGCTGAGTGGCATCAGTAATCACAATTCCATTAGAGCTTGCCGCGATCGCCCGTTCGCGCAATTGCAAAGATTTTTCGGCCCGCTTACGTTCTGAGACATCTCGCAATGAGGCGACCACATAAACTCGACGATCTTCATCAATTGCTTCAGACACGCGCATTTCTGCCGAGGTGGTACTACCTCGACGATTGAGGATATCAATATCTGTGCTTTCTCCCACGACGACTGGAAGTCCAAAGGTTTCACCGATAAGCTCTTCGGATTTGCACCCAAATAGGTTTTCGGCTGATTGATTTACATAACGCACCACACCTTCATGATCGACTACCACAAAAGCATCAGAAACTTCACTCACTAAGTGGCTGAATTTTTTTTGATTAAGATCTTTAATTTGGGATGGTGATAGTGATCGGTTGGTAATATCTTGGCAAGTACCGACGATTTGTTGTGAACGATCGTTACTATCAGTTTTTAGGGATAACGAAATCGCTAGTATCCGATTTGTTAAATCAAGTGCTTCTTCAAATTCAACAACTTGTTGTGTTTGCAAGCATTGACTAACATACTTATTCAATAACTGAGAAAATTCTGAAGTTAAACATTCTTGGGGCTGTAAGCCAACTAGATCGACGGTTTGATCGGTGCTACGTCCCCCAAAAACAAGATGAACAAATGCCGAATTTGCGATCGCAAACCGCAGCACAAATGCTTGATCATTTAGTTCTGATCGTCGCATATTTGCTTCAACCGTCAAAACAAAGATTCCGCATTGAATATGATCTAGGATATTTTGCATAATCGCCAAATCCTTTATCTTTTGGGTTGCATGGCTCAACTATAATTGCGATCGCAATGTATTCACATTAATTTTTTATGAATTTAACAATCTCAGTTCCTTCGATTGGTTGTGCTAGTTGTATCGAGACAATTACCAAAGCGATCCAAGCTGTCGATGCATCGGCGGCAGTTACTGGCGACGCAGCAACTAAATCTTTAAATATCGAGAGCCAATTACCTGAAGTCAAAATTCGCGAACTAATTGCGATCGCAGGGCACAAGGCGGATTAAGAACAAAAGCCGTGAGAATCACGGCTTTTGTTCTTTTAAATATCGCAATACTCACCTTTAGGAGCGTTAAAATCACCCGATTCCCCCCCACTCTTGTGAATCAGCCTTGTATTCGAGATGATCATTGTCTTTTCGAGGGACTTTGCCATATCGTAAATCGTTAAAGCTGCGATCGTGGCGGCAGTCATCGCTTCCATTTCCACCCCAGTCTCAGACTTGGTTTTTACCTCCGCCTCAATCTGATATCCAGGGATATTTTCGTCTAGAAAAATCTTGACATCCACATTAGTGAGATTAAGTGAGTGACACATAGGGATTAAATTAGCAGTTTGTTTCGCCGCCATAATCCCTGCTAGTCTTGCCGTCCCTAATACATCTCCCTTTGGTAGATTTCCCGCTTGGATTGCATCTAATGTTGTTGTTTTCATAGATATCTCGCAAACTGCGATCGCCCGTCTCACCGTTTGCGGTTTATGAGTCACGTCCACCATCTGAGCATTACCATTTCGATCGAGATGAGCGAGTGACTGAAGAATATCCGTATCCATAAAAGCTTTGCTGAAGTCCGCAGAATAGTATAAAAAATTTACCAGTATCAAAAGTTTACTCGAATTATGTCTGAGACTATAACTGAGACCGCAAATATTGAAATTTATGCCCAAGATCTAGGCGTGACTGAAGCGATCGCCACCCAACTGGCTCAACTTGTCACCGCAGGCACAATCATTCTGCTCGAAGGCAATCTCGGCAGCGGCAAAACCACGTTTATGCAAGCTTTTGGTCGCGCACTCGGCATTAGCACCACGATCGCAAGTCCGACATTTACGCTAATTGACGAATATACCGAAGGTCGCTTGCCACTGTATCACATCGATCTGTATCGCCTAGAGCCATCTCAAGTCCCCAGTTTGCATTTAGAAGAATATTGGCGTGGTGAAGATTTTCCTCTCGGTGTGGTGGCGATCGAGTGGGCAAGTAAATTGCTTAAGGTTCCGCCCAACCATCTCAAGATTAATCTCTCAGTACCAATGCGATCGCCTGATCAATCCCCAAATCTTGACCTAGCAACAGATGAAGAATTTTTAGATGATTTACCCGAAGAACGCCTGATTCAACTCATAGCTCATGGTTCATCTTATGTTGAAATGCTCAGCCAGTACGAAATAAATTACCAAAACCCGTAAGGTTTCGCCCCGCA
>JAYUSC010000544.1:0-3089 GCA_043755885.1 Pseudanabaena sp.
GCGCAAAGCGCCGTTTCTAATTTATGGGTTTTCTCAAATGCAGCATTGGCGAAAATTTCAAGCGGCGCTAATTTTTTATACTTGTTTGCCTTTGCGATCGCAAGGAATGCTCGATTTTAGAGGAATTGCCCTCTATGCGCCACTGATCGGGCTTTTGATTGGCAGCGCGATCGCCTCTCTTGACCTCGGCTTAGGACTGATTAAACCTGCCCCAGAATTTATATACCTGCGATCGCTACTCACGATTTTATTAGGCTTACTAATTACAGGTGGTTTACATCTCGATGGCGCGATGGATACTGCTGACGGACTAGCAGTCACTGATCCTAGTCGCCGCCTTGAGGTGATGGCAGATAGTAATACTGGCGCATTTGGTGCGATCGCAGGAATTGTGATTTTGTTATTAAAAGTTGTCGCTCTCGCCGCAATTAAGGATCAGCGATTTTGGATTTTAACCAGTGTTTGGGCTTGGGCGCGGTGGGGGCAACTTCGCGCCATTATGGCTTATCCCTATCTCAAAGCGATCGGCAAAGGCAAATTTCATCAAGAGGATTTGCATCAGTGGCAAGTGTGGCTAGTCGCGGTTTTGTTGATGATCGGTAATTTTGCGATCGCTTATTTTTACAACTCACTTTATTTAGGAATTGGTTTAACGGTAATTGGTTTTAGTTTTTCTTGGCTAATTGGTGCATGGCTCAACCGTCAACTTGGCGGACAAACTGGCGATACCTATGGTGCGATCGTGGAGTGGACAGAGGCGCTAAGTTTATCTGCGATCGCCTACTCTATGATAAAGATATGAGTCAAGTGCAGATTGCTAAATCCTCTTTGCTTTCTGGGTTTATTTTTTGCAATCTTGATAAATCTGCTTAAACCTTTGTTGCTGCACACTATGATCAACAATCGGTATAGGATAATCGCGTTTTCTGCACTGATGCGGCGGAATATTGCCACTTAAAAGCTCAGCCGTAGTTAATCCCTGCAACTCAGGCAACCAACGCAAAATATACTCACCTTCAGGATCGTACTTACGGGCTTGCAAAGCAGGATTAAATATCCGTAAAGGCTTAGGGTCCATCCCACTAGAGGCGCTCCATTGCCAACCGCCATTATTTGCCGCCAGATCACCATCTAGTAATTTCTGCATAAAGTAGCGCTCGCCGCATTGCCAATTAATAATCAAATCTTTGGTCAAGAAACTAGCCACAATCATCCGACAACGGTTATGCATCCAGCCAGTTTGATTAAGCTGTCGCATCGCCGCATCGACAATCGGATAGCCTGTGCGCCCCTCACACCAAGCCACAAATTTCTCAGGATCATCATCCCAAGGGAAATTTCGCATCTGTGGACGATATGCACCTGTTTCTAGCTCAGGGAAATAAAACAAAACATGCTGATAAAACTCGCGCCATGCTAATTCTTGTTTCCATGTGGTGATCCCCGTGGCTTCTTCCTCACTACGCACAAGCTGCTCAGCCGCGATCGCATTTTCCCAAACCCTCCTAATTCCCACCGTCCCAAAGCGCAAATGTGGGCTTAATGTCGATGTCCCCGCATGGGCAGGAAAGTCGCGTCCAGTTTGATAGCGCAAGATCCCATGACCATCACAAAAGGTTTCCAATAGTCGCAGAGCCTCGGCTTCACCAGCTTTCGGTAGAGTGATGTCGTTGATAAATTTGAGTTCACGCAAGCTTGGCAAAGGAATTGCAGGTAAATTTTCATAACTTACTAAACCCGTTAATTTCTGAGGTGCATTAAAGGGATTCGGCTTAGGCTTGCTTTGCCAATTACGCCAAAAAGGAGTGTAAACCTTATATGGTTCACCCGCTTGAGTTGCGATCGCATCGGGCGCAATTAGACCAATATCAATAAAACTCTGAACTTTAATTCCTAATTCTTGTAAAGACTGAGTTGCATTGCGATCGCGTTTAATCGCAAAAGGCTCGACATCTTGATTAAAAAAGACATCACTTGCCTGAACCGCCTTAGCTAGCTCACAAATCGCCTCAACGGGCTGACCAAGCATAAATAATAAATCACTGCCCAACCTGCGATAGTTAGCTTGCAACTCCCGCAAACAACCCAACATAAAATCAACCTTGCTACCCTCAGTCACGCCATCATCAAGAATGTCAGGGTCAAAAATAAATACCCCCACCACGATCCCCTGATCGCCAACTTTTGCGATCGCAGCACTCAGGGCAGGATTATCATCAATTCGCAAATCACGCCGATGCCAGACTAATGCGATCGACTGACCTAATGAAATTTTGGGATTACTGGCTATTTGAATCATAAATATTATTCGCTTAGATTTTTCGCTTCATGACGACAAAAGTGATGTCATCATAAACTTTGTGAGAACCAATAAATTCACGGACATCGGTAATTACAATTTCTCTAATTTGATCGACAGATTTCTCATGAGCTGCACTGATTACTTGAGTCAAACGGTCTAGCCCATAATATTGTTTATGTTGATTCTCAGCCTCAGGAATACCATCAGTATACAACAAGACTATATCCCCTAAATTCAAGTGGATTTCCACCTCAAAAATAAATTCATTAATCTCATCAGTCAATCCAATTGGAAATCCTAAAGAGTCTGTATCAATAATTTCGATTTCCCCATTTACTCGAACTACAATTACACTTTCATGCTGTCCACTTAAATAGAGCTTATTGTCGTGATAATCCATCAGAATCAAACTCAAACTCTTATCGCAATTCATGCGTTGCAGATTTTCATAAATTGTCCGATTAACCGTAGACAAAAATTTAACAGGATTTTTTTCGCCATTAATTAATAAAGTGCGGATCGCAGTTTGGACCATGATCATGATTACGCCACTTTCTAAGCCATGTCCTGTAACATCACCGATCCCGATTTTGATGCGTCCATTTTGTTGTAAAACATCATAATAATCACCACCAACTTCATCCGCAGGCTCCATAAATCCCGCAATATCTAACTCTTTAATACTATTTAATTCTTTTGTTCTTGGCAAAATCATCTCTTGTAATTTTCGAGTGACTGCTAGCTCCGAACTCATCCGATCATTTTCAACAGTTAATCGCTGATTCAA
>JAYUSC010000545.1:0-7263 GCA_043755885.1 Pseudanabaena sp.
GCGGTGCATAGCACCGCCACTCGTCTTTTTGGTTTTATGAATAAATCGATCCATTAGGCATTGTCGCGCCTTTGAAATTGACATTCGTTAGCTTGACCAGAATCTTTTCGCCAAAACCAACTTTTGCGCCACTCAGGTCTGCGCCACTCAGGTCTGCGCCACTCAGGTCTGCACCAATTAAATTAGCGCCGCGTAAATCGGCATTTTGCAAATTAGCTTGAAATAAATTGGCTCGAAACAAATTTGCACCTTGCAAGTTTGCGCCCTGAAAATTGACGCGGTGCAAGAAAGCATCGGTTAAGTCAGCATTACTGAGATCGGCATAGCTCAGATTACGACCCTCTAAATATTTCTCGCGCAGATTGGCTCCCCTAAAGTCGGCTCCAGTCAAGTCGGGCTTTTGATTTTTTGCGGAAGTTTGCGTAGATTTCGGTTCGGGCTGAGGATTGGGTTGAGGACGGGGCTGGGAAGATTGATAAGGTTGGGATGTCTGAGACTGGTATTGCACTTGAGGGGGGCGATACCGTTCTGAGGAGCGCTCCGCAGTTTGTGGTGGAGCTTGATATGTGCTTTGATGAGCGCTCTGGTACTTGCTTTGATATCTGGTTTGATGTTGGTGATATTGGCGATTACTTTGGTTTGTAGTTTGGTGGGAAGCCTGTTTAGCTTGTGAATTGGATGCTTTCTGCTCGACAGCCTTGCGTAAACTATCCCTTGCGTGGTTGATCTCTTTTAGTTTTTCTTGAGCTTGCAGTTGCTGTTGTACATTCTCTCTGGGAATGCGATCGGGATGCCACTGCAAAGCCAGCGCTTTATAAGCTTTGTTGATATCTTCTAAAGTCGCGTTAGATGTCAAACCTAGCAGTTTGTAGTATTGATCGATTTCCATGATTGTCGATTCCTCAGCACCAGAGAATTTCAGTTTACGCTGACTATCGATCCCCAGTGTATCAAAACAACCAAGTCACAACCCGCCTCAACCTAAGTAATCACAAATCGCTTGATTAATCGTTGCTTCACCATGCATATCTAGCGGATCTGCATTTGCTAAGTCGGGAGCTTGCGGGGTCACATTTAGAAATGACCAGTCGCCCTCATAAAACTCTTGCGGCGAAATAATCAAATGCTCAGCATAATTTTTCACCCCAGCAATCAAAGTTTCCGCTTCTAAGAAGCCTTCACGAGTGAGACAAACCAACGGAATGCCAACGCGCAAAGCTTCAGCTAATGTGCCATAACCAGGTTTGGTGACGAGCCGATCGCAAACCACCATCAGATCAACAGGACGGAGGCGATCGCAATTGGCTTTAGTCAGATTTGGCAAATCGGGAGCATCACGGTCAAAGGTGACAAACTGCCAGTCAGGAAAATTCGCCAAGTTTTGATAAGGAATGGATTGCAGACTTAATCCCCCAAAAGTCAGCAGAGCCGTGGGGCGATCGCCATCTAAATTAAATTTATGACGTAAATATTCCGCCGCATACTTCGGCTTGGCTCCCGTTAGCCCCACATTTTCAATATTCGGGAAACAAGCCATCGGTTCGGCAAAGGGTAAGCGAAATAGGCGATCGCAATGGCTGTAAGTTTCGGATATGCGATCGGACATTTCTATAAACTTGCCGCCCCAATCACGATAAATAAAATCCCATCCAAAATTTCCAGCCATCCAACAAGGGATTTTGGCGGCTTTAGCCATCTCAGCAACCAGCGGCGGAATATCACCAAAGATTAGATCAACTTGATTTTCTTGCAAAAACTTGACTTCTTCTGCGATTAAATCGGCTTGCTGAGCGCGAATCTGTTGCCACGCATCAAAAGTCGCCTCGCGATCGACTTGCAAACTATCGATCTGAATTACGCCCACATCAAACACACGCGGATGATAAACAAATTCGCCTTCAAGATATTCCTCCAATAACCAACGCGGAGCTGTCGTCGCAATAATTAATTTCAGATCAGGCGATCGCAGTTGTAGCTCAGCAAGGACGACCGCCGTGCGCGTGGCATGACCAAAACCGTGATTGGTAATTGCAGTATATAAAGTAGGCATGGGGCTATAAGTGTTTATTCACGTATTCGCGATTCATTGTGTTCATCATTACTATCTTGTCCTGCCCCGCGCATACTGACAAGATAAATACTGCCCAACGTCAAAATTACGCCAATCCATTGCGCCAAGGTCAGATTTTCATCTAAAAATAAACTGCTAAACATCAGCGCAAATACTGGGGTCGAGAAAGTCAAAGCGCTCAAGGTGGTCAAGCTGCCTGAGGAAGCAAAATAGAAGAATAATCCATAGGCGATCGCACTACCCATGATCGCCATATAGCCCATCCCTAGCCAACCCCAAGCACTCAAATTTTGCCATTGATTCTGCTCAATCTGATTGGATAGAAATAATAAAGGTAAACCACCAATAATCATGTGCCAACCCGTCGCCATTACTGGGTCGGCATAGCGCACCACAGGACGAATCAAAATTGTCCCGACCGCCATTGATAACGACGCGCCGAGCATAAACCACTCACCGAGAGTAAAGACTCCCGCTTCTAAAACTGTCGTAAAATCCCCTGCGAGTAAAGCTGTCATCAACTCCGATGGCAACCCAATTAGTCCAAGTCCGACAATGCCGACAAATAATCCCAGCATTGCCCCAATCCCAATCCTCTCTTTGTATAAAACCGCAGCCATCACCGCCACGGCGAGGGGTTGCGAGTCAATCAGCAATGAGCCAAGCCCCGCATTAGTCCGCACTAAGCCCTGTGCTAAAAAGCCCTGAAACATCGTGCCATCAACTAATGCAAACACCGTAATCCATAACCACGCTTGCCAACCTCTAGGCTGCTGTCTCCCAAAATAAGCCGCACCGAAAACCAGCAATATTCCTGCGGGAATCAAGCGTACAGCCGCCATAAACATCGGGCTAGTTTGAGGCAGTAACGCTTTCATTACCACCATCGCCGTACCCCAAAGAAAAAATGGCGCAATTATTAAGGGGGACTGACGAGTTAGCCCAGTGGTACTGGCTGGTGTAGATGACTGCATTTTGGGTTTTGATAAGAATTATTAACAATATTATCTCGATCAAAAACCAGAATTTTGAATCATTGCCAACAAAGCGGGTAAGGATCCATCAAAAGGAATGCATCGCGCTCTTCTTGACGGTCATGTTGGTGGGGCATATCTTCAAAACTCAGAAATTTGTTAGGAAAACTTGAACTTTTGTGAAGTGCTTACCCTGTATGCATTACAATACTTTGATTCAAAGTTAAGATCCTGAAACCTTTGCTAGCAAAGCATTTTAGCGATTTGAGCAAGAATTATGGCAATAAGTATTTACAAAAAACTGCTCAAATCCCTATAAATTAGCCGTTGTGTATATACACAAGTGGCAAGTTGCTATTAGAATGAGCAAACAGAAGTCATAGTCAGTGCGGCTTCCACAAAAAGCGATCGCACAAATATTTCTTTGACACTAAACTCATACTCACAAATCATCTCTATATATAAGGGGAAACCTATGAACAAAGGTGAACTAGTTGATGCTATTTCTAAGAAAACTGCCGAAAAGGGCGTGTCAGTCAATAAAAAGACTGCCGACGAAGTTCTTTCTGCAACTCTTGAAGTAATTATCGATACCGTAGCTGGCGGAGACAAAGTAACTTTGGTTGGATTTGGCTCCTTTGAAGCTCGCGATCGCAAAGCCCGTGAAGGTCGCAACCCTAAAACTGGCGAAAAGATGGAAATCCCTGCTACTAAGGTTCCGGCCTTCTCTGCTGGTAAATCCTTCAAAGAACAAGTCAGTCCTCCTTCTGACTAATTCTTGAAAAAAATAGGAAGCGCTTAGCGCTTCCTATTTTTTTAATAAAAGTCACGAGCTTGCAAAATCATGACTAATCTACCGTCCAATCGTTACAGATATTAACCTCGGTTATATATCCTAAAATTTTGGCATAGCGGAGAATTACTCAAAGTTGATTACACCACCAGACATGAATAAAAAAAGAATCTTATTTGTTAGTTATACCGCAGTCTTAGGTGGTGGGGAGCTATGCTTGCTAGACTTTGCCCATGCTTATCGCGATAGTAGTCAGGTAATACTGCTAACTGACGGTATTTTAAAAACGCGGCTCGAAGAATTGGGCGTGAAGGTTGAAGTTTTAGCTGCCTCGCGATCGCTAGCTGAGGTGAAAGTATCCAGCGGCTTAGTCTCGCTCAAATCGATTGGGGATCTCTGGCGATTGGGTAAGCAAATAGCCCAAAAAAGCCAAGATTTTGAGTTGGTTCATGCTAACAATCAGAAGGGATTTGTGGTGTCTGCGATCGCAAGATTATTTGGTGGTGTGCCTGTAGTTTGGCATCTGCACGATATTTTAACCTCGGATATTTTTAGTCCGACTAATCGACGGATTGCGGTGACTTTGGCAAATTGGTTTGCGACGCGAGTAATTGTTAATTCCCAAGCTACAGGCGAAGCATTTCTTGCCGCAGGTGGGAAACGACAACTATTACGCACGGTTTATAACGGCTTTAATGTCGAAAAATTTGACCAAATTAATGACAATCAAAAAACCTTACGCGAGGAATTAGAGATTCCCCGCGATCGCAATTTAATTGGTATGTTTAGCCGTTTGTCTTATTGGAAAGGACAACATATTTTGCTAGAAGCTGCAAGTAAACTCCCTGATGTGCATGTGTTGCTAGTTGGTGATGCGCTGTTTGGCGAAGCTGAATATACTGAGAAATTAAAAAACATTGCGGCTCAAGACAGCTTAAAAGGGCGCGTGCATTGGCTCGGATTTCGTGATGATATTCCCAATTTAATGAAAGCTTGTGATGCGATCGCCCATTGTTCGACGGCTCCAGAACCTTTTGGCAGAGTTATTGTGGAGGCACAATTATCAAAACGCCCTGCGATCGCCACTATTGGCGGTGGTACTTGCGAGATTATTGAGAATGGGATTACGGGTTTACTGATTCCCTCGAATGATCCGCAATTACTTGCTGATGCCATGCAAGAAATTTTTAGCAATCTCCCTGCGACGCGAAGAATCGTCAAGACCGCTTATAGTCAAGCCAAAGCTAAATTTTCGATTCCTTCAGTTTGTCAAGCTTTTGAAATGGCGATCGCAGGTATTTAGAGACCTTAGTTATCTGCCCCCTAGCCCCCAATTCTGAGGGAACAAGAAAATAAATCTTTTTCAAAGTCCCCCAGAATTGGGGGATTAGGGGGCTTAGATCCATCGAAACGTAGACAGTTAGACTTATGTGTACAAGGCAGCCCTAGGGGAGAGGGAGCAAGATTCTTGCTAAGATATTTAAAAAATTAATTAAAGAATTAAATGCTAACAGACAGCGATCGCGTTCAGGTTCTCAGTGAAGCTCTGCCTTATATGCAGCAATTTTCGGGGCGGACTATTGTCGTCAAATATGGGGGCGCGGCGATGAAAGAAGAAAACCTGCGACAGGACGTGATCCGCGATGTCGTCACCATGTCGTTTATGGGACTGCGACCCGTGCTAGTCCATGGCGGGGGGCCAGAAATCAATACATGGCTAACCAAGCTGAATATCAAACCGCAGTTTATCGATGGTTTGCGCGTCACCGATGCTGAGACGATGGAAGTTGTGGAAATGGTCTTAGTTGGTCGCGTCAACAAGCAGATTGTGGAAATGATTAATCTTGCTGGTGGCTCTGGCGTGGGGCTGTGTGGCAAAGATGGCAACTTGATTCGCGCTCGTCCGCAAGGAAATGATGCGATCGGCTTTGTCGGCGAAGTCAGTGGCATTAATATCGGGCTGCTTTCAACGCTGCTCGAAGCAGGACATATTCCCGTTGTGTCTAGTGTGGCAACTGATGAGACAGGGCAGTCTTACAACATTAATGCCGATACAGTCGCTGGTGAACTCGCTGCTGCCTTGGGAGCCGAAAAACTAATTTTGCTGACTGACATTGCAGGTATTTTGCATGATTACAAAGATCCCAGCACTCTTTACCGTAGTTTGACGATCAGCAAAGCGCGAGAATTGATGAATAGCAGTGTAGTTAGCGGCGGCATGATCCCCAAAGTGCAATGTTGTGTGCGATCGCTAGCTCAAGGTGTGAAAGCCGCGCACATTGTTGATGGTCGTGTTCCGCATTCGTTGTTATTAGAAATTTTCACTAATAGCGGCGTTGGCTCAATGATTGTTGCTTCAGAAAATACGTTCTAAAAGTTAGGGCGAGAGAATTCTAACTGGTTGGATGAAATTATGGCAGATCCCGATGATTCAGAAATTCAACAACCTGAGGCGGAGCAACCACAAGGTTCGTCTGAGCAGGACCAATTTGATCCATCAAAACCCAATACATTAAGAACTCTAATGTCACCTAGGTCTGGGCAATCTACATCTAGTTTGTCCAGACTTGGTTTGCCCAGACTTAACTTGCCCAAGTTTAAGTTACCAAAACCAAAATTATCCTTCAAAAAAATCCATTTTCTCTGGCTATGGCTAACAATCATTTTGATCAGCTATAGCTGTATGGGATATTTCCTTTCAGTATTGTTAACCATCCCAGCCCGACGTGATTTGGCGATCGCAGGTTTTGTGATCATCGGATTATTCCCAATTATTTCCGCTTTTGCTGACTATGCTCTGATGAAATGGAGCTATTTGATCAGTGGTTTTTTAGTTATTGGTGGTTTGTTTTTCTTAGTGCGATTGAAGTTTAATCTTATGGTTTTTGCGATCATTGCTTGGGTGGGTTTAACGGCGATCGCCTTTGTTGGGGATGCCTTAGTTAAACAGCGCAAGTTATGGATTGCGATCGGCATATTGACAAGCCCCTGCTTAATTGGGCTAGGAATTGGTCACCAAGTATGGCGACTAGCTACACAATGGAGCTAAATCAAAAAAAAAGCGAGCTTAGCTCGCTTTTTTTAAGATTACTCTTCTGTTTCAGCCTCTTCAGCCATTGGATAGACAAAACCATCATTTTTGCCTGAGAGGATGGACTTACCTAAAGAAATAGCTTTTTGAGCATGAACTGCGGCTTTCCGCTTCCATACGGCTTTGCGGCTATCTCGCTTAGATTTAGAAGTTTTCTTCTTGGGTACTGCCATGACGTGATCCCTATATTAAATGTGATAATTTTCTAATTAGAAAATTTTTGACAACCTTCCTATCATATGCGAAATCATCAAAATTGCGATCGCAATTTTTAGCTAAACCAGCAATTCGCATTATAAACCCGATTTTGGTGTTTCCAGCGCCTTTGGCGCTG
>JAYUSC010000546.1:0-7262 GCA_043755885.1 Pseudanabaena sp.
AATATGTCATCAGCATCTAATGGTACTAATATCTCGCCCTGAGCTAAGCTAAATCCATTCTCTCTAGCAACTGAAGGTCCTCCATTAATATCACGCCAAATTACCCGAATAAGGGGATTTTGTTCTAGTGTTTGACATACATCAATAGTACTGCGATCGCTAGAGGCATCATTGATCAGTAAAATCTCTAAAGGAAGTAATGTTTGTGCCAAGATACTGTTGACAGCCTCGAAAATCAAATTACCTTCGCGATAGCAAGTAATAATCACACTAATATTACTCATGACGATTTCCATTTGCAAACAATTTGCGTCTGATTTTGAGTGGTAAAAATCTTAAACCAGTAATTAATAGAATTGACAAATATTTCTTAAGAAACATCACAATCCCCCAAACTGCATAGGCTTCCCAATTTATCTTGAGCCATACTCGCCAACTTAGTCCTGATTGTGGCACAAATACTAATTTCAGAATATCTAAAGCTTTACCTGCTCCTAATAACCATTTCTGAGGATAAAGCTTTGATTCTCCATGTAGGCTATACACCATACTTCTCGTATCTACATAAATTGAAAATCCTGCTTTTTTGGCAAGGATCAAATAAAGTGCATCACCACCATAATGGGGCGTAAAGCTTGCATCAGGATAGCCAATTTGATCGACTACAGAGCGGGGAATGCAAACAATATTTCCACTTAATAAATCACAACTAGTAACTGTATTAATAGGCGACTGTATAAACCGATATCCTTTCCAAGTTTGAATCTTTCCGCCAAAAGCGATCGCATTCGGATTTTCGCGCTCTACGCCTTGACAGCCAACGATTGTATTTTGATGCTCAGATGCAAAATCGACTAAATTTTCAATTGTGCGATCGCTAAGTTGGCAGTCATCATTTAGCCAAATAAAGTATTCTGCACCATGTTCATAGGCGTATTTCATGCCCATTGCGATCGCACCCGTCCACCAGAGATTCCCATCACCCTTGAGAATGGTAACTTCGGGATAGTTTTTTGCAACTTCTTCGGCAGTGCGATCGCTAGATCCATCATCAACAACAATCACCTGATATTTCTGCAAATCGCCGTTAGTTTTTAAATTTTTGAGACAAGCTAAAGTAAGTACTTTGCGATTATGAACAGGGATAATAATATAGGTCATCTTATTCATAGTTCACAGTTTTAAAGATTGAATAGCAAGAATTTCTTCAAGTAGTTTTACATCACTTTGGAACTGTAGTTCTTGCGAAAACTTATTTTCAATCTCGTCTCCAGTCTGTTTTCACGTTATTTCAAGATAAGTTTAGTAATTTATTCGGTGAATTACTGCGACAGGAAGACTTCTACAATCAAGAAATCTGTAGTAATCGTCTGCAAAAAACTTTCAATTTCTTTTTTATCCAATCTAAAAATATTAAGTCTAAGAATTCGTTTTGAAAAAAACGATCAGATTTTAAGTCTTGAATTAAAAAGGGAGGATGATAAATAGGAAACTGTATGGGTTGCGTAGGAATAGAATTAGACTTACTTTTAGTCCAAACTGTGTGCGTTGCATCTATTCCGAAACCAATATTAGAAACTAGATTTTTTGTAGGAACAATACTGTAAGATCCACGAACCCAACAAGCAAAAAACCATTGATAGTCCCATGTATCAATTTCTCCATCATAAACTTTTTGTAAATTCTCGTGCCAGTAGTCAACAGTTTTCTTGTCATTAAAAATATCTTGAAGCCATTTTCCATCTCTGATTTCACTCCATAATTTCATTTCTCTATCATAATATTGCCATGCTCTTTTCCATGTTGCCCAGCCCCAAATATTGGTGTAGCGAGAAAAGTAATAACTATAATTAGTACGTTGCTCGCCTAGACAAAAATTATCTCCAGAAATCATCATTACTCTTTGATCATGTTGATAATAAATTAGCAGTTCTTCGCAAAAGCGAAAGAAACTAAAATCTGGTAAACAGTCATCTTCAAGAATAATTGCTGATTCAACTTTACTAAATACCCAATTTAAACCACTAGAAACTCTAACTTTGCAGCCTAAATTTACTTCTGAAAAGTTAGTTAATACCTCACAATCCCAATCAATTTTTTCAATAATACTTCTAGCTTTGTTACATTTATCTTCTTCTTCAATAAATCTTGCACCATCAGCAATTATAAAAAGCTTTTGAGGCTTTGCATCACGGATTCTCTCGAATACTCTCAGCGTAAGATCGGGACGATTGAAGATAAAAAAAGCTACTGGAGTAGTGAGTTTGAATAACATAAGAACTAAGAAATGGATTCCTTATCAAAGATTAAAATCAAAAATATTAATAAGTGAACTCTTATCAAATATACAATTATTCCATCAAATCATGCAGTTTCTGCCGCAACCTCAGAATAGCCTTTTTTGTTTTTGTACGTATTCTAATTAAAAGTGATGGCTTCCTAGTTGGTACGAAATTTCGCCAAGGCGTTTCAGTTAAATATTTGTAGTATTCTTGCTTAAGAGGGTGATCACTATAGGAATGCCAAGGTTTATATGTACCAGTAAAATGGATAATAGCGGGGTCTAGACTAAATTTCAATAATTCTTGACATTTTATCTTGCTAAACCCAAGTGATTCCCAAATGTCACTTCTAAATAATATGCCAGTAGCATTCCAAGTAGAGTCAACAACTAAATATTGCGATTGAAGTACGAAATTCAATACATCTTGATCCCAAAATTTAATTTTATTGAATTTATTTTGAATGAATTTAATAGATTTTTTTGATACCTCATTATTTCGCCAGTATTCTAAATTTATAAGCATGACTCCAGCATTGAAGTAATCAGCATTATTTGGAATGCTCAGTGACTCTTTATGGGCATTATCTACACCATGTTCAATTGCGGCAGCGTGGCTATAATTTGATATGTCAATATTCCATAGCTGAATGATATCTTTTTTGACAATTAAGTCACAATCTAAGAAAACAACTTTTTTAATGTCTGACTCTAGGAGATCCGCCAAAAAAATTCGATAATAGCTAGCTAAAGTAATATGATCTGAGACTGGAAATTTTTTTAAATCTTTTTCATTGATTAATATAAATTTTACATCGGGAGTAAATTTTTTAATATATGACTCAAGTTTTGATTTAGATTTATCATCAATATTACTGTAAATAATTGATATTGATATGTTAGCTGCTGTTGTATTGCTAAAAATAGATGTAACTGTTACTGCACAGTGCTGTACATAATTTTTATCAATACAGAATGCTATATGAATGTTATTAATTCTATCTTTCAAACTATGTATATTCATTTAAAGGTTGTTTTAGAAAGGGCTTTTATCACTTCAAAAAATCTAAGGAGTAAGTTTCTAAGTATTCTTATTCGTCTATTTATGTTTCTAGCTATAGAATAATATGGAGAATCTAAAATCTTATAATGCTTGTTATAAATATCGATAGGATTACCAAAAATTTGAAAATAAAGTTGGTGATGATTTAAATATAGTTGATTTTTAAGAAGATTGTATCTTTCCTGATCGATACTCCTTTGTCTAGAATTAAAACGAATTCGATAAAAGAAATAAAACTTTGGTATTTTATATACTTTTCCACCATTAGATAACAGAGTAAGCCAAAAGTCCCAATCTTCTATTCCATGTATCATGCTTTCATTATATCCATCAGTATTATTAAAGTCTTTTCTTCTAAAAATTGATGTGCAAACTATCATATTTTCAATCAACAATTTTTTTATACTGAATTTTGGGCGTACACTTCCCTTTGCTTTGCCGAAATTTCGATAATTACAGTGAACGATTTTTACATCATCATACTTAGTCAGTATTTCAACAGCTTCTTCAATATATTGAGGTGCTATTAAATCATCAGCATCTAAAGGCAAAATATAAGTTCCCGTAGAGTTTCTAATTGCATTATTTCTGGCAGATGATACGCCTTGATTATTTTGGTAGATATACTTAAATCTTTTGTCTCGATCCACATAAGGTTTAGCGATTTTTTCGGTGTCATCGATTGAGCCATCATTTATAATGATGCATTCCCAATTTTGATAAGTCTGTGCTATTACGCTATCTAATGTTTCGGGAAGGTATTGCGAAAGGTTATAGCAAGGAACTATTATGGAAACTAGATTAGTCATGTTTTATTTTATTGGTAGTTTGGATATTTTATTAAACATTTAACTAAGAAGATAATTTTTTGCCTGTTGCTAAAATATTTAAAATGACAATTTTTAGATATCCAAAAGTCTTTCAATGTTTTTAAATCATAAAATGCACCAATATTTTTTTTTCTAAGATAGTTTTTTTGATAAGCATCATTTAATTGCTTGTTGATTAAATTAGTAAACTTTTTTCTAGGATAAACTTTAGTTTTTGAATTAATCAAAATTAATTCATAAATCCATTTTTTCATTTTAGGAAATATGTCATTATTTATATTTTCTTTCTCTTCAAACAATAGAGAGTTATAAATATTTTCTTCATTAGTAAGAGGTCTATTTAATAATCTTTCAATTTGATAATTTCTGATTAATTGAGCTTTTTCCTTTTGTTCATTCCGTCGATCGCTACTAATTTGATGTTGATGTACTCGGTATTGAAGAAGAACTTCTGGCAAGTTGGCTAGTTCACAATATTGGGATAAATTAACCCAAAACAAGTAATCTTCTGCTGGGACAAATGATGCATCATATTGCAATCCATGTTTTCTTAATAGATCAGTTTTCAAGATAACTGTTGGATGACCCATCGCAGAATCTTTAAGTAGAGATAATCGAATCTTTGTATCATCTGTTGGATGTTTGACAGTATAGTCACCATCAATGATTCTAAACCAAGTCCCACAAACTCCAATTTTAGGATTCCTATCCATAAAGTCAACTTGTTTTTTCAACCTCGTTGGATAAGAAATATCATCAGCATCCATTCGAGCTATGTATTCTCCTTTAGCTATCTCAATTCCATAATTGAGATGATATACGTATCCTTTGTTCTGTTTACTATCAAAGAATGTGATTCTTTGATCATTATATGAGCGTACTATATCAGCACTGCTATCAGTGGAACCATCATTAAAAATTAAAAATTCAAAATCATCAAAAGTCTGTTTAAGAATACTGTCAACTGCTTCTTGAATATAAAACTCTGCATTATAAACAGGCATTAATACTGTAACTTTTGGCATGGGTTTGTGATAATTTTATATATTTATAATTTTATCCAATGGTCAGGAATTATATCCTTTGTGTTTCTTGTCTCATCCTTAAACCACTTTTGCGGTGCTATTACTATTTTACTAGGATTAGAATTGAGCCATGCTGCCCACCAACTAAAAGAACTATTGGCAATAATATTGTGTTTGCAACTAGTCATTAAGCGTAAATCTTCATAATTGCGTGATGCATCATTGCAGTCAACAACTGTAGTCGGGAAATTATATTTTAGATTACCCTTTGCCCATTGTGGTTCATCAGAAAATATAAATAGATGTGGATTAGATATACAATCGCTAATATAACGAACAGCGCAATTATAATAGTCTTGATCACAGGTTCCATGAATTTGATTAGTCAAAGCATTTTGGACATAATCGGTACGACGGACATGGATCGCGACTGATTCTGTACTTTTAATTTGGTTAGCAAACTCTTGATTTTTGGGGGACTGCTGATATTTGACAACAAATTCGCGCTGTAAGATATCTGTAATATCATCAAAATATTTCTCGGTTTGCCAATAGCCATCAAGAAGAATATTGTTGGGAGAATCTAGAATCTGATTGTCAAAGTTAAATTGCTTTTCAATTATCCAGTTACTATTTTTAGGAACTTGCAATTTGAATTTTGAACTCACTTTACGTTTTAGCTTATTTACTAAGCCTTGTTGATAAATAATATTCTCTATTTCATTTTTTGTCGCGATATATTCCCAACACTGAAAACAATGCAAGCTATATCTATGTAATTTATATTCTTCAAACCCCGTAACATCTAATTTAAGTATAGTGGAATGCTTTTCTGCCAGTCTACGACCAGCAGCGTATTGAAACATTTGGTTACCTAGTCCCCCAATTAACTTCACAATGATCATAAATTATTTACCTAATTACCTTTGTTTGTATTTACAATGCTTAATTACAAATTAATAACGTTTTAAAAACTCTTGGATACATTCAATTAGCTTTTCCATATCTTCATCCGTATGAAAAGGTGACAATCCTAAATAGAATCCTTGCTGATGAATAATATCTGCACCTGAGTAAGTATCTTCATTAAATTCAGAAAACACTTTAGCAACTGGATGTTTAGCTATATTACCCGCAACGATTGGACGAGTTTCAACCCCTTTTAGTTCTAAATAATTAGTAATTTCTTTGCGAGTAAATGGCGCATCTATAACTACTAACAAAGGTAAAGCAAACCAAGATGGTGAGGCTTTAGGGTTAGATTGCGGTCTGTAAAGCCATAGCTCAGTATCGATAAAAGCAAAAAATTTATTCGCTAATTCAATACGGCGTTGATTAAATTGTGGTAATTTTTGCATCTGATGCAGTCCGAAACTTGCTTGCACATCGGTTGGACGTACGTTAAAACCCCAGTTCACAAAAGCATATCTGGGATCGACATCATAATTAGTCAGATCGTAAATTGTGGGATCGACATTTCGCACCCAGCCATGCGCTCTTAAAATCTTGAGTTGTTCTGCTACCTCTTGATTAGAGCAAGCAATCATCCCCCCTTCCATAGTAGTCATATGGTGGGAGAAAAAGAAGGAATAACTAGCTGCTATTCCAAAGTTTCCGACCTTGATTCCATCCCATTCTGAGCCAAGTGCTTCGCAGCAATCTTCGATGATTAACAGATTATGGGCTTTAGCGATCGCCATAATCCGATCCATGTCACAGGGATTTCCCATCAAATGAACTAGAAAAATTGCTTTAGTTTTTGAAGTTATTTTCTTTTCTAGATCATCAATGTCAATATTTAAAGTTTTAGGATCGACATCCACAAAGCGAACTTTTAGTCCTGCCATCATTGCTGACCAAATCTGTGTCGGCCAAGTAACGACGGGTATCAAAATCTCATCTCCAGTCTGAAGTAATGGATGACAAGGATTAGTTAAGAGAAAGCATAAAAGTAAATCAGCAGAAGAACCACTGTTAACCATTACGCCATCACTGCAATCTTGATAAGCAGCAAACTGACGCTCAAATTGTAAAGTCTTTTCCCACATAGTTGTCCGAAAACT
>JAYUSC010000547.1:0-3085 GCA_043755885.1 Pseudanabaena sp.
AGTGGTGGCGCTTTGCGCCACCACTCATCTTCTGGGTTTTGATTTGCCCTAGTCAGATGATAGGTGAAAACACATGCTCAGCGCTCCTGTGGGATATAAAACCCAATCCATCGACACCAGCATTGATGCCGAGATGTATTTGTTTGGTTTGTGGCGACAAATGGACTTGGAGCAGAAAGAAAAGCTGATCCTTAGAATCTTTAAAAAAGCTGCTATATTTACCTTGACTGGAATCAAAAGTCTTTATCCAGAGGCTTCACCACAGGAAGTTCGCTATCACTATGTCAGAAATCGGCTGGGAGTAAATGTAGCTGAACTACTAAAACCTATAACATATAATCAAAAACTTATGATAGAAGATCCAATTTATTTAGCTAGAAAGATAGCTGTTTTACTTGAGTCGTTAAATATTCCTTATTACATTGGCGGTTCAGTCGCGAGTTCTTTTCAAGGTGAAGTCAGATTCACAGAAGATTTAGATCTAGTTGTCAGCATCCTACCGAGTCAGACTCAATCAATCCTAAACACTTTTTCTCAAGATTTTTATATTAGCGAGATTGCGGTCGAGGATGCTATGCGTGGTAGAACTTCATCTTTCAATATAATTGATTTGGAAACGACTGAAAAAGCAGATATATTCGTGATGCGAAATGATGCGTTTGCACTGTCAAAAATGGCGCGTAGACAGTTATATATTCCAGTAAATCGACCTGCATCAGACTCTATTTATCTTTGCAGTCCTGAAGATACAGTTTTGCAAAAGCTAGTTTGGTATCGGATGACTAAGAATGAGTCACAGAGACAATGGCGTGATGTTTTGGGTGTGCTAAAGATTCAAGGCGATCGTTTAGATTTTGGCTATTTACAAAAATGGGCTGGGGAGCTTAGTTTAAGTGATTTGCTGGAGACCGCTTGCACAGAGTCAGGCATAGAACTTTTCTTTTAAACAAACAAAAGGAGCGCTAAGCGCTCCTTTTGTTTTACCAACTACGACCATTTACCGATCGCCTTAAACCAGAACCAACTAAATCGCGCTCTTCGCCTTGAGGATTACTAATAGAATTATTAACTAAATCCTGCTGCTGATCTTGATATTTTTTCTCGTCGCGTAATAACACTTGACGGACTACTCGTACTAGCGATCGCTGTGCGAGTTTAGAGATGACATCACGTCCAATCGTTAGCGTCTGCCGCTTGCTGAGGATGCGGGTGGCTAAGGGCAGAATGTCAGTGGGTGCGATCGCCTTATCTTTTTGGAGAATTGTCCATAGTCTGGAAATATACCCCAAGCTAGATGGAGTCTCGGCTTTAGATATTGTTGTGTTAGGATCGATCGCAATATCGCTAATCATTGAACCGCGAAATCTTGCAGGTAAACGCTTGCTCGTCTCAACTTCAATGCCCTTAACGATTTCATCAATAATGCGATCGTGCATAAATTCACTGCGATCGGACAGCAAGAAATCAATTCCTTTATCGAGAGTTCCATTCAAATTATATTCGGGATTCTCTTGAGCATTACTTAGCAAATTCTCTAGACGATTCCAACGGAACTCACCATCGCGGAAGAGTAAATCCTTCAGAGCCATGCGTAACTCTGGAGCAGAATCATTTAGCAAACGGTTTGCCACGTAGGGATAGGCGACAGCTAAGACTTTGAACTTGGGATCGACGCTCAGGGCAATTCCTTCTAAAGTAACTAGCGATCGGATAATCAGTGCATAATAAGCTGGGACTTGGAAAGGATAGTCATACATGATCTGCGAAAGTTGATCGGTCATGTCTTTGAAATCCATTTGAGTCAAGCTCTGACCTTCAGGTGGATTAAAGACTTCCGATAGAGCAGGTACAATTCCCTCAAAGTCAACATCTTCTGTCAAGAATCCTAAGCGTACATAGTCTTTAGACAGAGCCTTAAAATCACGATTGACTAAATGCACGATCGCTTCAATTAGTCCAAAACGCTGTTCCGCCGAAACTTGGCTCATCATTCCAAAATCTAAATAAGCGAGCTTGCCATCACCCATTACTAGTAAGTTGCCTGGGTGCGGATCAGCATGAAAATAGCCATAATCGAGCAACTGCCGCAAAGAACATTGCACGCCAACTTCAATGATGTGACGACTATCAAAACCTGCTTCTTTGACCTTCTGCACATTGGTTAATTTGATACCTTCAATCCATTCCATAGTCAATACACGCTTAGCAGTATATTGCCAATAGATGCTGGGAACATAAATCTCTTCTAATCCTCCATAGTATTTGGCGAACTTCTCCGCATTTTGTCCCTCAAAGGTATAGTCCATTTCTTCAAAGATGCGACTAGCAAACTCATCAAGGATCGCTGCTAAATTGGTGCGGACGAACTTGAAGGTTTTTCTGAGCCATACCGAAATACCGCGCAGGATATACATGTCAAGGGCAATGCCCGCAGCAATGTCAGGACGCTGCACTTTGATAGCGACAAGTTCACCTGTTTTGAGCTTACCTTTATAAACTTGACCGAGGGAAGCTGCTGCGATCGGATTATCAGATATCTCTGCGTAAACTTCTAACGGATCGGCTCCTAATGCATCGCGAATAAATTGGAAAGCAATTTCATTAGGAAATGGTGGTAGCTGATCTTGCAATTCGGCAAGTTCATCCATGAATATGGGTGGCACGATGTCAGGTCGAGTTGAAAGTGCTTGACCGATTTTAATAAATGCTGGTCCCAAACGGGTTAATAACTTGCGCGATTCGATCGCTAATTTTTTTAGTTCCTTTGCTGAGGCTTTGGCACTGAGTCGCAGTCTCAGAAACAACCAGATCAATGGCACAAAAATCACTATGCAACGCCACCAGACTCGCAAAGGTTGGTTGCGGTAATAGTTTGCGATCGCATTGACATCATAACGATCTAACTCAAAGTCTTTTTTGGTTGCGGGCATAGGATTTTTGGCGACTCATCTTGTAGACTTTAGTTTACATATTATTTTAACAATTTGTAACAGAATTCGGGATAGCTCTCTAGACTTATGTTTGCAATTTGAGCCAGCCATACCGCAGTATCTCTTTGTTTAGGGATGAGAATTAAATAACCTGT
>JAYUSC010000548.1:0-3079 GCA_043755885.1 Pseudanabaena sp.
GCCCGCCGCAATATTTTTGGGTTTTATTATTTTGTGGAAGTCCCTAAATAAAAGGGAGCGCCAAGCGCTCCCTTTTGTTTTTTGAATTTAGACAAATTCGGCTTCGATGGTTTCAGGTTGTTGCTGAGGACGAGGATCGAACTCGAATAGAGAGTAGACCACATCGCGACGGATTTGAGTCATCATGTCTAAGAAGATCTCGTAACCTTCGCTCTTATATTCGATTAAAGGATCTTTCTGTCCATAGCCGCGTAAGCCAACTGATTCGCGCAAAGCTTCCATTGCTTGTAAATGATCGCGCCAGAGAGCATCAATTCGTTGCAAGATAAAGAAGCGTTCAGCTTGACGCATCAAACCAACTTGCAAGGATTCCACTTGCGCTTCTTTGATTTCGTAGGCGCGGCGAACTTCTTCACGGAGGAAGGCTTGCATCTCTGGCAAGAACATATCATCAAGCTGTTCTGGTTCAAGATCTTGCAAGAGATTCACAAACTCCTTAATTTTCTTCACCATTGAGACAAGGTTCCATTCTTCGGGTGGAAGCTCTGGATTAACATAGGCATTGACGATATCATCCATCGTGCGTTCGGCGTACTCGATCACGCGATCGCGTAAATTTTCACCCTCAAGCACCCGACGACGCTCAGCATAGATGGCTCGACGCTGATTGTTCATCACTTCATCGTATTCAAAGACTTGTTTACGGATGTCGTAATAGTAGGTTTCGACTTTTTTCTGTGCATTTTCCAGAGCGCTGGTGAGCATTCCAGAACTGATTGGCATGTCTTCTTCGACGCGGAAGGCATTCATCAAACCTGCGACGCGATCGCCCGCAAAAATCCGCATCAGGTTATCTTCGAGGCTGAGGAAGAATCTCGTCGAACCAGGGTCACCTTGGCGACCGCAACGACCGCGTAACTGGTTGTCTACACGGCGAGATTCATGGCGTTCAGTGCCGATGACATGTAATCCGCCTAGTTTGGTTACTTGCTCATGTTCGGCATCGGTAACTTCTTCATATTCACGTTTGATTAAGGTGAATGAATCACGCAGCTTTTGGATCACTTGATCATCGGTAGGCGCTTTCTCGGACGCAACCGCAAGCATTTCTTCAGCTTCGAGTTCCGTTTGACTCATGCGACCCAGATTCTCAACGGCAAAGTCAACAGCATCTTTGAGGATGGTTTGAGCATCTTTAGAAAGCTCGCAAGGATAGAGACTATCGGATACTTTCCAAGTCTTCTTCTTTTTGTCTTCAGAACTAGTACCGAATCCTTGTCCTTTTTGAGGGCGATCGCTAAACATGCGCTGACCTTCGTTGGTGAAGTCATCGTCATCTTCAGGACGAACAATCATCGGCATAAAGCTTTCACGCACCTTTAGACGCGCCATGTAGTCGGCATTACCACCGAGGATAATGTCTGTACCACGACCCGCCATATTTGTGGCGATCGTGATCGAGCCTTTTCGTCCTGCTTGGGCAACGATTTCGGCTTCGCGTTCTACATTCTCTGGCTTCGCATTGAGGAGATTGTGCGGAATTTCTTTTTCGCTCAGCAACCGCGCTAAGACTTCAGATTTTTCAACGCTAGTCGTGCCAATTAGCACGGGACGACCTGATTCATGCATTTCGCGACATTCTTCGGCAACGGCTCGCCACTTAGCTGCTTCAGTTTTGTAGACCACATCCGACCAGTCACCCCGCCCACTCTTGCGATTGGTGGGCATAGTCGTAACTTCGAGATTATAGATTTTGCCTAGTTCCGCTTCTTCGGTTTTGGCTGTACCAGTCATCCCGCCCAGTTTGGGATAAAGCAGGAAGAAGTTTTGATAGGTAATCGTGGCAAGAGTTTGAGTCTCATTCTCAATGTCTGTACCTTCTTTAGCCTCGATCGCTTGATGCAATCCATCGCTCCAACGACGACCTGGCATGACGCGCCCTGTAAACTCATCGACGATTGTGACTTCACCTTCGCGAACGATGTAATTTACATCTTTGAGAAATAATTCTTTGGCTTTTAGAGCATTAAACACATAATGCGCCCAAGGATCAGCTTGGTCAAATAAGTCGGTCACACCGAGTAATTTTTCGGCTAGCTCAAAACCTTCATCGGTCATCACCACGTTGCGCTGCTTTTCGTCAACTTCGTAATGAGTTTCTGGCTGCATCTGATCGGCGATCGTGACAGCACCGATATATTTCTCAGTCGGACGCTCGACCATTCCTGAAATAATTAGGGGTGTACGCGCTTCGTCAATCAGGATCGAGTCAACTTCGTCAATCACACAGAAATTAAACGGACGCTGCACCACTTCTTCGATGCTAGTCGCCATGTTGTCGCGTAAATAGTCAAAACCTAGCTCGCTGTTGGTGGCGTAGGTGATATCGCAGCCATAGTTTTTGCGGCGCTCGACTGGCTCCATCGAGTTTTGGATCAAGCCGACCGACATACCGAGAAAGCGATGTACTTGTCCCATCCATTCTGCGTCACGACGGGCGAGGTAGTCGTTAACCGTGACGACATGTACGCCTTTGCCTGAGAGGGCATTGAGGTAGCTGGGTAAGGTGGCGACGAGGGTTTTACCTTCGCCTGTTTTCATTTCCGCGATTTGACCGCGATGCAAGATCATGCCGCCGAGCATTTGTACATCGTAATGACGCAATCCTAGAACGCGGGTGGCAGCTTCACGGACTACTGCAAAGGCTTCGGGGAGTAGTTCGTCAAGTGGTTCCCCTTGTTCGAGGCGCTGTTTAAACTCTCCTGTTTTTGCTTGCAATTCGCGATCGCTTAGCACCGCTAACTCTGGGGCTAGGGAGTTAATGAGAGCCACTTCGGGACGGAGTTTGTCAAGCTTACGCTTATTAGGATCGCCAATCAGGTTTTTTAGGTTAAACATAGCTACCGAATGCAGTTAAAACAGGGGAATGCGCCAAACGTGATATTTAATCCGATTTTGGACTACAGATATATATTACCTGACTGTTGAGATTACGAGCTTCGGATAACCGAAGCAAATAAACCAAGTACTCAAGTTCTTGGTTTATTTGCTTAAGGGACTTACAAGAAATAATTGCTCC
>JAYUSC010000549.1:0-7232 GCA_043755885.1 Pseudanabaena sp.
CACGCTGCGCGTGCGCCACAGTTTTTGATTCTGGATTTTAATTATGCTTAGTACTTATCTTAATACAAGCGATCTAAAACGTAGTTGGTTAAGCCAATCAAAGACTGTTTGGGGGCAGAAGATGGTAGCCACTCGATCGCAGTTAGCGCCGACTTAACATGCATTTTTGCTAAATCACGCGATCGCGAAATCCCCTCACTGTTGTGAACTAGCTCTAAAGCTTTTTCCAAATCGCCTGCCTCACTAAATTCGCGATCGATCAAGCCGCGTAACTGTGGATGCTCCTCTAACGCAAACAAGACAGGCGCAGTCAAATTACCCTGTTTCAGATCAGATCCAGCAGGTTTGCCAAGAGTTTCCGTCGAACTGGTGAAATCGAGAATGTCATCAACAACTTGAAACGCAATCCCAAAATGCTTACCGAAGTTAAATAACTGCTCAGCTTGGACTTGACCTACACCACTAAGTACACCCGCCGCCTTAGCACTGCCAGCCATTAATGAGGCAGTTTTATAAAAACTCTTTTCGAGATAATCTTCTAAACTCAAATCACCATCAAACGCAGTCAGACTCTGACGAATTTCACCTTCTGCAAAATCAGTGATTACCTTTGACAAGAGCTTGACGACTTCAAGATCATCTAAATTGGCAAGATACCAAGATGCTTGGGCAAACAGGAAATCACCAGCCAGTACCGCAATCCGATTGCCAAAGCTATTGTTTACCGTGGGCATCCCGCGCCGTAGATCGGCGGAGTCGATCACATCGTCATGCACCAAGCTGGCTGTATGGATCATCTCCGTGATCTCAGCGAGACGGCGATGGCGTGAGGTGATGTCGCGATCGCTCATCGTCGCCCGTGATACTAATAAGACTAGTGCAGGGCGCATACTCTTGCCCTTCGCTTCAAATAAATGCTCAGCTGCAGCATACAAAATCGGATGTCTTGCCCCTACCAACTGCTTCAAATTATCCGTGAGCATACGCAAGTCATCTTTGACTGGTGCAAAAAGTTCGGTGACAGAAGTAGTTGGAAGGCTCATGCGAATAAACCAGTTTTAAATCAATTTTTACATATCTTCATATATTGTATGAGAATGTTGCAAGAGTTGAAGCCCGACTTGGCTTGTTTTTGTAGTCAACATGGTATAGAAGGCTGCAAATAGCTGCTACTCTATACCTACTACTCCTTTAGCCAGAAATTTTTTGCGATCGCGATCAAGGCACTGCGATTTAATCAAGAACCAAATTTTTGCAGCGCGGCTTCGCCGCGCCACAAGAGTTATTGCGTCCCGTCTTTTTTGCTGAATATGTATCAGGATGATATATATTGTTTAACAAATCGTAATCCAATCGTAGTTAGATGGAACTTTGACCAATGATGCCTAGGCTGCTCCTCATCGATGATGATCCGATAATCTCTGAAATGGTCACACTGAACCTCGAACATGCTGGCTATCAAGTCAGTCAAGCGAGTGATGGCATCAAAGGACAAGCACTTGCCATTCAGTTAATTCCAGACATGATCATCCTTGATTTGATGCTGCCCAAGGTTGACGGCTTTACGGTTTGTCAAAGGTTACGACGTGATGAACGGACTAAAGAAATTCCTGTGATGATGCTCACCGCGATGGGGCAAACCCAAGATAAGGTCGAAGGGTTTAACGCAGGTGCTGATGACTATCTGACCAAGCCCTTTGAGCTGGAAGAAATGCTAGCGCGAGTGCGGGCTTTATTACGACGAACCAATCGGACGATTGACACAGCAAAACACGGCGAAATTTTAATTTTCGGTTCATTAACGCTTGTCCCTGAGCGCTTTGAAGCAATTTGGTTTAATAAAACTGTCAAGTTGACTCATTTAGAATTTGAGCTGTTGCATTGTCTGTTGCAGCGTCATGGTCAGACGGTATCACCGAGCGAAATTCTTAAAGAAGTTTGGGGCTATGAACCAGATGACGATATCGAGACGATCCGTGTGCATATTCGCCATTTACGCACCAAGCTAGAGCCAGATCCGCGTCATCCTAAATACATTAAGACGGTATATGGTGCGGGCTATTGCTTAGAGCTGCCCCATGATAACCAACCGATCCAAGATGAAGTTGCGATCGCAAAATAGCGAATCAAAACCAATAAGGTTGCGCCCCTGCGAGGCGCAACCTTATTGGTTTTGGTTAGTTTACCCTCTGTTTTTTGAGATAAGACTGGCAATTCTTAGGAAAATCTTGAAATTTAATATACTCAAGTGTTAGGCAACACATGGCTTGTGAGACTCTACCTTTCAAAATGGAGAAGTGTGAATTTTCCTTGGAAAGATAGATAATTAACGGTTATGCAGAAAAAATCAGCGTCTAAGGGCTTCAAATCTTTTTGCTTATTATCATTAGTCTGCGTAAACGGAATAATTGTTACAGAAGCGTTCAGTCAAGCTAATCCATTTCCATTAGATGCTCAACTTCGCTATAACGGTAGTGGCGCAGGCATAGATGGTAATACCAGCGTGGGATTACGAATTCCGCTCAATCAAACCCCTGACAATTTTTTTTATGTCACGCCTCAAGTTAGAGTTTTTAATAATGGCAAAATTGGTTCTAATCTGATTGTTGGCTATCGATCTCTTGATGAAGCCGCTAAATATATTTTGGGGGGCTATGTTGCCTACGATAACCGTGATACTGGGGCGCAGTTTTTTCAACAGATTTCCGCAGGGCTAGAATTTTTTGCTGAGGCGTTTGACCTGCGTCTCAATGCTTATATGCCTGTTGGTCAGAGTACCGTGCAGTTAGGCGAGACTTTACTGGATACGGGTCGGTTTATTGGTAATCAGTTTGGGGTTGATCGCGATCGGCGTATTGATGCTGCCATGGGTGGAGTGGATGTCGAAGCTGGCACAATCGTTAATATCGCAGGACTCGATGGCTATCTGCGCCCCTACGCGGGTACTTATTTTTATACGGCGGCCAATAGCGCTGGGGCGTTAGGGATTCGAGGTGGACTTGGATACTATGGCAGTCTGATTAATGCGGGAATTTCGATTCAGAATGATCGTGTTTTTGGCACTAGTATTCTTTTCAATATTGGGATTAATCTTGGCAATAGTCCATCCTCGAAGCCACCAACTTTGTTGGAACGGATGAATGAGTCGGTGGCTCGGAATGGCTCAGTAATGATCGAAAATCAAGTTGTTCGCGATCAGGTAATTGCGATTAACCCTGCTACAGGTCGTCCCTATAGCTTTTTTATAGTCGCTGACAACACATCAGGTTTGGTGGGAAATCCCAATGTGGTGACTTTTGCTAATTTTGCAACTGCTCTGGCGAATGCAGCGTCGGCTGGCTCAGATGGCATCGTGTTTGCCTATGCGCCCGCAGGTTCGACGGCTCCAACTATCGGTGGCTTCACCATTCCTGATCAAGTGCGCGTAATTTCTAGCGCCCCATCGACGATTAATCTTGCCTATACTGGAGCGGGGACAACCTTTTCAAGTATACCGTTACCTTCTAATACGGGTGTTTTCCCGATCATTACCGATACAGTTACCCTCGCATCAGGCTCAAATCAAGCTCTGATTGGTTTTGCTATTAATAAAAATGTTGCCACGGGTGCAGGTGCGGGCCTCATTGGTAACAATAATACCAATGCGACGATCGCTTCTAACATCGTCACAATTACGGCTCCATCTACTACGGGTGTAGGCAGTTCAGGGCGTGGGATTGTGTTGGTTGGTGCTAGCGGCAATACTAATATTTTGAATAACCAAGTTAACAATGCGATCGCAGAAGGAATTCGTCTCGATAATGTCAGTGGCACTGCTGCGATTACTGGCAACACCGTGGTTAATACGATTCAGCCTAACGTGCAGACCAATGTGGAGGCAGGCATTCTTGTTCGTAATAACACAGGTAATGTCAATCTTACTATTGCGAATAACTTGGTCAGGGATAACACCGCAACCACAGGCGTTGTCGAAATTGACGGTATCGAATTCAGTCTCTGTCGTGTCTATGGTGATCTGCCTGCTTGCACTGCTACTGCCACAGCGACGGTGAATATCACGGGTAATACGGTGCGAAATATTACAGGTGCTAACGATGGCGCAGATGGTATTGATATTAACTTGGGTAATTTTGCTAATGCCACTATTAATATCACTAACAACACCCTCGACAATATTGTGAATAAGGGTATTAGTTTTGGCGCTGTAGATGGTTCTATTAGCACAACGACGATCGCTAATAACAACATTAGCAATGTGGGTGGCGCAGCAATTCAAGTACGTGTAGGCGAAACGGCAGTTGGTGGGCAGCCATCTGTTGGAGCGGCGGTACTGAATAATAGAGTTACCAACACAGAGACAGGAACAGCCGATAATGCATCGATGATTTTGCGATCTCAAAGTGCTGCAACCCTTTGCGTCAGGTTTGAGGGCAATACGCTTAATAACCCAACATCTAGTCTCGATTATCTATTCCGTAGAGAAAGTACATCAGCATCAGGGTTGCAACTAGCAGGATTAACAACACCGATCGCAGTGGCAAATCCCAGTACATCATTGCTGAATGAGTTAACTGCCAGAGGAAACACAGGTGGAGTGCTCGCGAAGTATCGAGTTCAAAGTGATACTGTGCAAATCCCCACTGCGGATTGCACATTTCCATAAAGCTCAAAAAGAAACCCGCAACGCGGGTTTCTTTTTTATCTCTCAAGCACCGCTTGTAAAAATTGCTGCTTTTGCGATCGCGCAATGCGTGAAAATAGTTAGAGCCTGAAATTACGAGTACTGATCAACGAATGAAAATTTTATTTGCAGCAGCCGAAGTTGCTCCTCTAGCCAAAGTTGGCGGCATGGCAGATGTAGTGGGCGCACTTCCCCCGATTCTCAAAAAAATGGGACATGACGTGCGGATCATCATGCCTTACTACGGTGTAATTCCTGACAAACTCAAAGAAAATCCGACATGGATCTGGAAAGGCTATGCCATGTTTCAGGAATTTGATATTTTTGAGACAGTATTACCAGGCACAGATGTCCCTTTGTATTTAGTGGGGCATGGCTCCTTTATTCCTGCCCGCGTTTATGGCGGTGAAGATGAAGATTGGCGGTTCACGATGTTTGCCAACGCCGTTGCCGAATTTACATGGAACTATTGGAAGCCCAATATCATTCACTGCCATGATTGGCATACAGGGATGATCCCTATGTGGATGCATCAGATTTCGGATATTGGCACTGTGTTCACGATTCATAATCTGGCTTATCAAGGACCTTGGAAATGGTTTTTGGACAAAATCACTTGGACTCCTTGGTATATGGATGCTCATAACACAATGGCGGCAGGAATCAAGTATGCCGATCGCGTAAATACGGTATCGCCAACCTATGCCCAGCAAATTTGTACACCCACCTATGGGGAAGGCTTAGAAGGCATACTTTCCTTCCTGAAGCCATGGGGTATTTTAAATGGTATCGATACGGAATTAGAAAATCCTGCTACTGATTCTGCCTTGGCTCAAAACTATTCTATTGATACCCTTGACGATCGCATGGCAAATAAGATTGCTTTGCAAAAAGAGTTGGGCTTGACCGTAAATCCTGCCACTTTCTTGATCGGCATGGTGGGGCGTTTGGTGGAGCAGAAAGGTATTGATTTGCTGCTGCAAACTCTCGAACGTTTCTTGGCTTATACCGATGCTCAGTTTGTGGTGTTGGGTACAGGTGAGCGCTATTACGAATCGCAACTATGGCAAATTGCCGCCCGTTACCCTGGCCGCATGTCAGCGCAGATTTTATTTAACTCAGCGCTTTCTCATCGTGTTTATGCTGGCTCCGATGCCTTCTTGATGCCAAGTCGGTTTGAACCCTGTGGTTTGAGTCAACTAATCTCGATGCGCTATGGTTGCGTACCGATTGTGCGGCGTACTGGTGGCTTAGTGGATACGGTGTCATTTCATGATCCGATTACTCAAACAGGTACAGGCTTTAGTTTCGATCGTTATGAGCCGTTGGATATGTACACCTGCATGGTGCGTGCATGGGAAAGCTATCGCTACACCGATGCATGGCGCTTATTGCAACAACGCGGCATGAATACTAACTTCAGTTGGCAAGCCTCCGCCGAAAAGTATGTGCAGCTATATCGCTCGATTCCTGGGCTAGACAATGCCTAAATTCTCATAAGGTGATTGCTTATTTAAACTTTACCCCACCCTAACCCTCCCCTTGCAAAGGGGAGGGAACTAGACTTCTAGTTTCCCCCTTTGCAAGGGGGAATTAAAGGGGGTAAGTCCGACTTATGTCTAGCGAGCTACAAATCGATGCGTCAGTTTCCTATTATCCTTATCCCGCCAGAAGTACAGCGCATCGCTCAGTCTAAACCCGTTGCGCCTAAGCTAAGTGTTGCCATGCCAAGGTTGCCATCCAATCAACAACCTTCTCCAATTCAAATTCAGGAAGCGATCGCATTGGGCTTTGGTCTCATATTCGTAGTTGCGATCGTGACAACTTTTGCTAAAGAGTTAGGAATC
This sequence comes from Pseudanabaena sp., assembly GCA_043755885.1. Taxonomy (GTDB): domain Bacteria; phylum Cyanobacteriota; class Cyanobacteriia; order Pseudanabaenales; family Pseudanabaenaceae; genus Pseudanabaena. The sequence continues at coordinate 6,529 of JAYUSC010000549.1, forward strand.
ATGCTGCTGATCGTGGGAACAGTAGCACTTGTGCTGCGGATCAGATATCAGTTTCTCACCTACAAAAAACGCTATCAAAGTCATCAAAACACTCTCCAAAACTATTTCAAAAAACTGGAAACTTATTCTCGCGAGGAGGTTGAGTATGAGCAAAAATTAGCGATCGCCCATGCTCCAGAGCGCGTCCTTCAGTTTCGCCATCAGCAATTTCAGAAGTTCTTTGCCAAGATGCCGCCTATCGAAAATGCGATCGCCTTAACCAAGCGCAATCCTTCAAATCCCGATCAAGCAGCTATTTATGATTTTGGAATTACCCTTCAGCAGCATTTATCGGGAACCCTCTATCAAAACGTCAAGCTCCATATTCCTAGCATAAATCAGGATTGGATTCCTGCATTGACCTACAGCGATCCTGAACTTAATGTGCATATTGCGATCGAGATTATTGGGAATTTAGAAGGTGCGGCAAATCTCATGCAAAAAGATCTTTGCGATCGCTTTTTAGTGGATTCAGGATGGATTATGATCAAGTTTTCGCAAAAGCAAATCTTGCAAAGCTCGGCTGCTTGCTGTAAGGAGTTTGCCAAGCTACTCGATCGATTAAGCCTTGATCCTTCCGTATTATCAAACTTTGATGCTATTCCCGATTTATCTCATTAAGAAGTAAGGAATGAAAACTAAATAACCTGTGCATATAAAACCCA
>JAYUSC010000550.1:0-7195 GCA_043755885.1 Pseudanabaena sp.
CGGCGCTTCGCGCCGCAACTCTCTTTTTGGTTTTATGTGCTGATTTGACGGGCTACATCTATATTTGCGATCGCACATCCAAAAGAAGAGAGGCGGCGCAAAGTGCCGCCTCTCTTTTAGATCGAGCTATAGAAACCACCACATCAGCAAGATACCTAAGATAGAGCCAGCAACAACTTGGACAGGGGTATGACCTAATAGCTCTTTGAGAGGATCTTGTTCTTCTTCAAATACTTCCACCATGATTTGATTGAGAACCTTAGCCTGCTTACCTGCGGCGCGGCGGATACCAGCGGCATCGTACATGACGATAAAAGCAAAAACTGTTGCGATCGCAAATTGAGGTGTGTCCCATCCTTGAGTCCGACCGATACCTGTAGCCAGTGCCGAGACTAAAGCTGAATGAGAGCTAGGCATTCCTCCTGTCTCAAACATTATTTTGAATCTGAGTTGTCGGAATTGGGCTAACTCGATAAATAGTTTGAGGATTTGGGCAGTCAGGCTAGAACATAGAGCAATTAGCAGAACTTGGTTATCGAGGATTTCGCCAACAGGATGGAGGTTCATATCAATTGCAAAAATTAGGGGCAGAAAAGAGGTCAAGGAATATTATGAGATTAAGGTTTAATTTTTTCGAGCAGTGATGTAATCGGCAAGAGCCATGAGCGGTAAAGCTGCATCACCATAACTGATCAGTTGAGCCTTGGCTTGTGCTACCAGTTCCTCAGCTTTTTGCTGTGAGACTTCGATACCCCACAAGCTAGGATAAGTAACCTTTTGGGCAGCAAGGTCTTTGCCCGCCGTCTTGCCAAGCTGCTCAGAGGTCGCAGTGATGTCTAGGATGTCATCAATGATTTGAAAAGCCAAACCAATGTTATTAGCATAAATGGATAGACGCTTAATGTCGGTATCATTTGCACCAGCTAGTAAGGCTCCACAGATGACACAGGACTCTAGCAAGGCGGCAGTTTTGTGGATATGAATGAAGGTGAGCGTTTCGGCAGTCACATCTGGCTTACCTTCACATTCTAGGTCAACAACTTGACCACCGACTAAACCAGTCGCGGCGACAGCATGACCAAGATGGGCGACCGCCTTTAAAATCCGCTCCGCAGGTACGCCCTTGGTCTGGTCAGCAATAAACTCAAAGGCATAGGCTAAAAGGGCATCTCCCGCCAAAATCGCAATATCATCGCCATAAACCTTGTGATTAGTTAGTTTGCCGCGCCGATAATCATCATTGTCCATCGCTGGTAGATCATCGTGGATCAATGACATGGTATGCACCATCTCCATCGCGCAGGCGGTGGGCATTGCCGAGGCGCGATCGCCGCCCAATAACTCGCAAGCAGCGAGGCATAAGATCGGACGTAAGCGTTTGCCACCAGCCATCAGCGAGTAGCGCATGGACTCATAAATTTTTTCGGGATAGGTAACTGCGATCGAAGCATCAAGAGCCGCCTCAACTTCTGGTTTGAGATCGCGTAAATACTTATCTAAATTGAATGCGACTGTTTGTGATGGCATGGCTTAGAAATGATTTCGACAATAATTTAGTGTTAGCAACTGGGGCAAGGTTTCTGACTATATCCAGAATGTATATTATGCAATGACTTGCGATCGCAGTTCTAAGATTTTGTAGATTTCAGCACCGTAGGTATTGAAATCTACGAAATCTTAGGCTGTGGCAAACTTTTGCTTGTAGCTGCAAACCGTATTATGCAAAAGCATCGTCACCGTCATCGGACCAACGCCACCAGGAACAGGGGTAATGTGTGAAGCAACTTCGCTGACACTGGCATAGTCCACATCGCCGACTAGACGAGATTTGCCTTCGTAGTCGGTGATGCGGTTAATACCAACATCGATTACCACCGCGTTAGGCTTGACCATTTCGGCAGTCACAAATTCAGGTCTACCGATCGCAGCGATTAAAATATCAGCTTTGCGGGTAATTTCGGTGAGATTTTTCGTGCGTGAATGGGTGATCGTCACAGTGGCATTTTCTTCGAGCAGCATCAGAGCCACTGGCTTGCCGACGAGGATACTGCGACCGATCACCACGGCGTTTTTGCCAGCAAGATCAATTTTGGCTGAGGCTAATAGCTCCATCACTCCCGCAGGTGTGCAACTCCGTAAGCCAACTTCACCTCTTGCTAATTTGCCGAGGTTATTTGGGTGCAAACCATCGGCATCTTTGTCGGGATCAAGGCGATTTAAGAGCGCGATCGCATCAAGGTTTTCGGGCAAAGGCAACTGGATCAAAATGCCATCGACGCGATCGTCAGCATTTAGTTGATCAATAACTTGCTCTAATTCTGCTTGAGAAACGCTAGCAGGAAACTGTTTGCCAAAGGAGGCAATCCCCGATTTATGACAAGCGGTTTCTTTATTTCGCACATAGGCAGCACTAGCCGGATTGTCGCCCACCATCAGCACGGCTAACCCTGGGGGACGACCATATTGGGTTTGGAGTAGCGCGACCTCTTCTGCGATCGCCCTTTGCATTTTCTTAGCAAGAGCCTTGCCATCAATAATTACTGCCATAAACTAAATATTAAATTCTTCGCGATCATTACCCACTATCTAAGAGATTGTATCGCTTGATGTGAAATGATAGCGATCGCTTAGCATTTAGGTTGATTAATTTAGGTTGATAAACATGAAGCCAAAATCTATGTGTTTGATTTTTAATCCTGTTGCTGGTCAAGGTAATCCCGAACAAGACTTGGCCTTGATTAAGTCAATTTTAGAACCTGCGATCGCCTTAGATGTGCAGATGACTACCCCTGATATTAGCGCCGCAGAACTTGCCAAAAAAGCGGTAGAACTTGGGGCGACAGCTCTGATTGCTTCGGGCGGTGATGGCACGATCTCAGCCGTAGCCGATGCTTTAATTGGTAAAGATATTCCCTTGGGTATTATCTCGCGTGGGACTGCTAATGGGTTTGCTAATGCATTAGGATTGCCAACTGCGATCGCCCCAGCCTGTGAAAGCATTTTGGCAGGACATACACGCACAGTCGATGCAGCGGTGTGTAATGGTCTACCGATGCTGCTACTGGCTGGTATTGGATTTGAAGCAGAAACTGTAAAAAATGCAGGGCGAGAAGCTAAAAATTGGTTAGGAGTATTAGCCTATGTTGCATCTGGGATCGAGCAGTTAGGTAAGATGCAACAGTTTGATGCCGAAATCGAAACCGAAGACAAGATAATTACAGTTACCGCCTCCGCCTTGACGATCGCAAATGCGGCTCCACCCACATCGATTTTGGCTCAGGGTGTTGCTGGTGTGATTTTTGATGATGGACTTTTAGACTTGACGATTGTGGCAACCAAATCTAAAGCCACGGCGATCGCGGCTTCCTTTGAGTTGCTAACTTCAGCTTTGAGTGGAGAAGCAGTTAATCATCCTGATATTGGCTACCTCCGCGCCAAGAGCTTTAAAGTCAAAACAAATCCTCCTCAACATGTAGTTTTGGATGGAGAAATTATTGGTCATACTCCAATAGAAGTAGAATGCATTCCCAATGGACTCGTGATATTCGCGCCTCAGACAGAACCAACGCAACTTGAGGAAAAGCTGGAAGGTTTGCCCAATCTAACGGTTACGCTCAAAGATAATTGAGTAGAAAAAGTCAGGAGTCTCAACTTCAACATACCAATAACCTATGACCTAACCGCTAGATTTTTCTAATCAGGATTTTTGCGATCGCGCTTTTTAAGGAGCGAGAGGATCTTGTTAACGCAAATTTTTGGAAAGCTGATATCAGGTGCTGTGTCTCCGTGTCAGAATGCTAAGCTATAGCTAAAGTGATGTTCGCTGCCATAAACCTATGTTTACTGAAGTTCAAATCGAGAACTATAAGTCCATCCAAAGCCTCAAGATCGGTTTGGGTCGTGTTAATGTGTTTATTGGCGAAAACGGCTGTGGGAAAAGCAATATTTTAGAAGCGATCGCATTAGCAGGTGCGGCGGCAGGTAACAAGTTAGATAATGAGTTTTTGCATCCTAGGGGAATCAGAGTTACTGAGCCAGAATTTATGCGATCGGCTTTTGACAAAGAGAATATTACAAAAGAGATCAAAATAGATTTAAAGAAAAATAATGAATTTGTATTGAGTTTTCTAATACAAAATGAAAACAAAGATTACTCTAGCTGGGAATATAATTTGCGTGAGATGTCTGAACAAATCAATAAAAATTGGGAAGATGTTGAGATTGTCAATCTATTGAAGAATGATGAGTTAAGTCCTGATGAAAAAGTATTTCACTTAAATCAGTTGTCTGCTCGATCATCTGCTCTGTCAACAGAAAGATTAAGACCTTTGAAGAGTTTTGTGGTGTATTCTCCTGAAAATTCCACTTTGCGTACCTTCGCAGAAGAAGGACAAGTTCAGCCATTGGGGACGAAGGGAGAAGGTTTACTTAAACTATTAAGAGTTTTGAGTAATACTCCAGAAAAAATTGATGAGATTAAGAAAAGACTTGAGTTAATTGATTGGTTTGATGATTTTAAAATACATCAAGACTCTGATATAGAGAGAACTATTCAAATTAAAGATCGTTATTTAGATAAAGAATTACCTTACTTTAATCAAAGAAGCTCTAATGAAGGATTTTTATTTTTGATGTTTTACTTTGCGCTGTTTGTCAGTGATGATACGCCAAAGTTTTTTGCGATTGACAATATTGAAAATGCTCTAAATCCTAAGCTATGTACAAGGCTAATCCAAGAATTAGTAGGACTAGCAAAGGATAATAATAAACAGGTTATATTTACAACCCATAATCCTGCTGTCTTAGACGGATTAGATTTAAGTGACGATGAGCAAAGGCTTTTTACTATTTATCGAAATATTTATGGTCATACAAAAGCAGAACGCATATTTTCACCGCAACCGTTAGAAGATCAAGAGCCTGTATTACTGTCAGAGGCATTTATGAATGGTTACATTGGAGGACTTCCAGATAATTTCTAATATGAAAAAACGTACTTTTGCAGGAATCGTTGAGGGAGTTACTGATAAGAGAGTTATTACCAATATCTTAGCTGGATATTTTAATAACCCTGACATCAAAGTTACTTGGCTTCAGCCTAGGGATACTATTGCTAATACGAAAGAGCCTCCCGCAGGTTGGACAAGAGTTCTTAAATATTGCAAATCAGAACAATTCAAAAAAGCATTTCAAGAGAATGAATATGTCATTATTCATATTGATACCGATGTTTCACCAAAGGAAACTTTTGATATATCTCATTATGACGACAATGGAGAATTGCTTACACCTGAACAGCTAATTTCAAAAGTAGTAAATAAATTTAGATCGTTAATTGGTGAAGATTTTTATGATCAGTATGCAGATAAAATTATTTTTGCGATCGCAGTTCACTCCATAGAATGTTGGCTACTTCCCTTATGTCTTCGAGATCAAAAAGAAGAAATTGATGATTGTCTTAATATTCTAAAGCGAGATTTACCAAGTTTCAGAGCAAAAGATCATAAATATTATCAAAGAATTTCTATGGAATATGCTAACCAAAATTCCTTATTAAAACTTTACCCAGAGAATCCTAGCCTGAAAATTTTTGTTGAAGAACTTGCAAAGCGAAATATTGCAATCCCTGAAGAATCTTAAAAATTATTGGTTGGGGCTTGAGCGCAAAGCGCTGCGATCGCGTTTATCATATAAACTTGCCTCTAACTTTGAATGCTAAAAGCCTATGTTGACAGCTTTTTTAATGTCGTTATTGACTCCGATTGTACCCGTCTTACCCGCAACTAGCAAAGTTGCTCAAGCTGCCAACCAACGCCAAATCATTTTAGAGCGGCAAGAAATGCGATCGCTAATGGGCAAACTTGACGATGTGCCGATGTTTAATAGCAATAGTCCTGAAATTGTCCAAACAGAAGGGATTTTGCTGTCAGCTTTTCCGCCTGAAGGGATGGCTCATCCCAAGGCGCATTTAAACTTTCCCTTTCAAGGACGCTTTGATTTATTTACGCACCATATTTCTAAAGCACCACCACCAGTCGATTTGAGGACTTTGTATATCGGTGCGATCGCCTATAACCCCACCGATCAGCCTGTAACTATTGATACTTTGCTAGGAGCCAGTTACCTCAGTCAGCCCGACGCGCCCTTTTACGATGCGCCCAACTATTCGCTCAATAACAATGGAGCCATGTATCGGGGACCTGGCGATCGCGCCATGCTCGATATTTTGCGTGGTCGCCGTCAGGATATTTTTCCTGCTCAAATTGTGATTCCGCCCAAGCAGAGTCGGATGTTGATGAATATCCCCATTCCTGTCAAAGAATTAGATCCACCATTAAATGGGCGATCGGGGTTATCGCGGTTACGAAGCAATGGCAAGATTTATGTGGCAACACTGGCTCTCTATGCTCGACTTAATGCTGATGGAACCGAACGCGCTCCCAATCTCGAAGAATGGGAAAATATCCTCAAAGATGGAGAACTCTCTAAACCGCGTGATGTTGTACCGACACCGCCAGATATAACAGAAGGAGCCTTTGAATATAGTCGTGTGGCTGGTGTGCAGATTGGTTCGCAATGGTTTGGGGATTTAACAGATAAGGATAGCAATGACCTTGCCATTCCTAAATCTGGAGAGTCATATTCCTACGGTTTGAGTCTGTTGCAGTACGGCACAATGGGAACAGGGCAAGTCCAAACTGCACCGTTGAAAGTGCGCTATCCAGACACGGCTCATTCGGCTCACGGTAATTATGGCGTGCAGTATAACTTGACGTTGCCGCTGCATAATCCAACTAACCAAACGAAAACCGTCACGCTCCTATTCCAAAACCCAATCAAATACGATAAACCCGTTGGTGGCTTACAGTTTTTTGAGCCATTACCTGATGATGTGTTTTTTCGAGGTTCAGTTCGAGTGAGGTTTCGCGATGATAGAGGCTTAGCTCAATCGCGCTATGTGCATTTGATGATGCGGCGTGGCGAACGTGGCAAGTCTTTAGTGACTTTGACGATGCCCCCCAGCGATCGCAGAGTTGTCCAGTTTGATTTCCTCTATCCTGCTGATGCCGTGCCTCCGCAAGTTTTGACGGTAACGACGACACCTTAAAGTTGCGATCGCCTAAAATGTTTCATCACATTTATAAGTAGCTCGGTGCAATTAAATATAAAACCCAAAGAAGCTGGTTCTTTGGGT
>JAYUSC010000551.1:0-7156 GCA_043755885.1 Pseudanabaena sp.
GGCTCGATTGCTAACACTAAACCAGTTGCTCCAACTCTCTGAGCAGCACTAAATGTATAAACACCAGCATTTGCCCCCACATCAATTACCGCCATCCCTGCCTGAATGCCATTGCGCCAAAACTCAATTTCTCTCTCAAACCAGTCACCTTGAGCAACTAAAACGCCCGTGACAATACTCTTAAAGTTTGGCTCGACCGCCAAGACTAAATCTTGATCAAAAGCAACATATGCGATCGCACTGTCCACAGCTAGCTTCGTCCATTGCCATTCCGCCGCTTCGCTATTTTGTTCTTGACAAATATTTTTTGCTGTCTCGAGCCAATATCCAGCCGTATTTAGATCGCCCATACCGCGATAGCCAAGATAAAGCGCTTGCAAAATCGGTGCATAATCTGGAGCCAGTTGTTTAGCATGATGTAAATGTACAAGCCCTTCAGCCTGACCGCCCATTAGTTCTGCAACACCCAACATCAAACAAACTGTAGGACTACCCGCAAAAAGCTGATTAGCCAATCTCAAAAAGCGAATCCCAGACTGATTGTAAAACACAAACTGCGATCGCTTTAAAGATTCAGCTAGTAGCATTAAGACCTGATCATAACCATTCCTAGCATTGAGAATCAATTCAAACTCTAGTGAATCTCTAGCAGATATAGGTAAATAAACTAATCCTATGGCAATGCTTTGAGAAGATGTATAAATAGGTCGTAATACGTTAATGGAAGTATTTAGAGCTAGCTGAATTGCCTTGTCATTTTCTCCCAACATGCTCTGAATAATTACATAGTGAGCAGCACAATGAGGACTTTGATCTAGGCTAAATCCTCTTTCCAACTTCTGCATTGCGGTCTGAAGTAGTTTGGTTTTTGAGTCCATATCTTCAGATTGTTCAGATTCAATTAAATCAATAATAGCTAAGTTATTCCAGTCTAGAGAATTCTCAGGATTATCCCATTTAGTGCCTTCAAAGATCTCTTCGACCGATGCCAGAATACCTGCGTCAATGTCAGGGTATTGGTTAAAAATATATTCAAGATAGCGATCGCAAGGGGTAGAGACAAATTCCATAGATATATAAAATCAAGTTGTAAATATATATTCGATATTACAATGGGTGTGTCTTGATGTTATAACTTTGCGATGCAACATTATTTTCCCCGCCAATCGCAATTGTTCTTGTTTTGCGATCGCAGTTGACTTGATAAAAATTAAACTTGCGATCGCATAACTAAAAACCACTACACAACATTTTCTCTCAGCCAAATTTCCAAATCCGCTATTCCTTGAAAATCTAGTAACGCCTCAGCGAGGTTCTCGATATTGGTAATTGGTAGCGATCGCACTTTTTGTTGTTGTGCGATCGAAAGTTGCCCACAACGTCGGGAAAGCTGACGTAGCACTATTTCAATTTCTCCCTCTTGGCGACCCTCTTGGTGACCCTCTTGGCGACCAATTTTCCGACCAATTTTCCGACCAATTTTTTGGCCAATTTTCCGACCAATTTTTTGACCCTCTTGGCGACCAATCTTTCCACCGATTTGCTGACCGTCTTGCTGTCCAATTTGGAAAACTTCTTGGTAAAAACGTGTTTGAGTTATATCGGCTTCTTTAAGATTTAACATTACTCTTACCTGTTCGATACTCAATTGTGGGAATTTATTTATTAGTATAGCCTCTACCAAGTCCAGTCGCATCCGAAACTCTGCTGGAGTATTGCTATTTCTCAATATCGCCTGAGCCGAGTCAGGTACTTCTTGCTCTGAGACAACCAAAAGCCGCAACAAAGATAAGTTTGGACTCAAATCTACCTCATCAATCAAATCTTCTAAGTAGAGTCGATGCACCCAAGTATCTAGCAAAACCTGATAAGGTGATTCAACGCCTAAATCTTGACTACGGCGACGCAAGATCATTAATCCGCGCCAAGGTCTAGTAATTTTGTACTGTCGTAAATAAAGAAATATTCCTGCAAAAAACCGCCCATAAAAGTCAGCGTCACTTTGCATTTGTGCTTCTAAAAATACCAATGGCAAATTCAGGTCATCAGAAAGCGGAGTTAATAAACCATCTAGTCGAAGTTCCGTCTCTTTAACTACTGGCGCACTGTAGTCAAACTCGCAGTCTGTAGGAATGTCAGGCACTAACTCTGAGATTAGGTCAGGTTGAGATAAAAAGATGCGATAGAAGAGTTTGTCTGTTTTCATTATTTAATTATCGATCACATTTTGCGATCGCAATTGACTTGATACTGATTAAAATTGCGATCGCATTTTTAAGCTTGATTACCAGATAGGTTCCCACGACACTAATTCAAAGAGAAAGCTCACTGTGAGATCCTAGTCGAACCAAGGTTAAATCAACATCTGTAACCTGATAAATAAGCACCAAATCTGGCTTGAGATGGCAGTCTCTATAATCTGACCAGTTGCCAACCAAAGCATGATCTCTATAGTGCGGTGGGAGAATCGTATCTGATATGAGATGAGTGATTATATCTGCCAAAAGCCCATCTAGAATTGCACGATGCTGTCCGCGAGACGCTTTCTTGTAATCTCGTTTGAACTGGTTGGTTCGACTAATCGTCCGCATGGAGATCGCCCATTAGTTCTTGCAAATTGGCGAAAGATTTAACTTGTCCAGCCTTAGCTGACTTAATGGCGGCAACTGTCTCCTGATTTGGCATCAGCAAATTAAATGGGAGAGCCTGTTCTTGTGCTACCCGCATCATCAACAGACGAAAAGCATCAGAAGGCGTTAGCCCGATCGCCGCCAGTACAGCCGTGGCTTCTTCCTTGATTTTGCCATTGATTCGGGCGCGAACAACAGAGTCATTAGTCATTTCTGTTTTCCTTTAGTTGAACTGAGCTACATTGTAGCTCAGTTTTTAACCAAATCGATGTTCCTTGAAAATTTAGTAACGCCTCCGCTAGGTTCTCAATGCCAGTGATTGGTAGCGATCGCATTGAGGCAATCTATTTATCGCCATTGACTTGATGCAGATTAAACTTGCGATCGCATAACTAAAAACCACTACACAACGTTTTCTCTCAGCCAAATTTCCAAATCCGCTATTCCTTGAAAATCCAGTAACGCTTCGGCGAGGTTCTCGATGTCGCTAATTGACAGCGATCGCACTTGCTCTTGTTTTGCGATCGAAAGTTGCCCACAACGTCGGACAAGCTGACGTAGTACTATATTAAATCTACCTTCTTTCCATCCAATTTGCCGTCCAGTCTTGCGCCCAATCTTGCGCCCAATTTTCTGTCCGTAATAATTTCCAAGAAACTGTCCTTGCTGCCGTCCAATTTCGAGAACTTCTTGGTAGAAACGGGTTTGAGTTACATCTGCTTCTTTAAGATTGAACATTTGCCGCACCTCAATTAATAGTCAATTGTTGAAACTTAATTTATTCAGTATAGCTTCTACCAAGCTCATCCGCATCCAAAACTCTGCTTGATTGTAGTAGATTGCGATCGCAATTGACTTGATACTGATTAAACTTGCGATCGCAGATAGGTGTTTTCTTATAGAGTCGAACGGCTACAATGAAAATCCCATCTAGAATTGCACTATGCAAAATTTACGCAATCTCCTGTTTGCTGCCTTTGGCGGTGTGCTGATGGGACTAACTCCCGATCCATTTAGTCAATGGTGGCTAGCATGGATCGCCCTGATTCCTCTGTGGATGCTGGCTCAAAAGCTGAAAGTCAAAGATGCGATCGCAATGGGGGCGATGTGGGGATTTTGCTATCACGGGATGGCGCTATTTTGGATTACGACTGTGCATCCGATGGAATGGATGGGCGTGCCTTGGTGGACGAGCTTTTGGATTGCCACATTGGTTTGGTTGCTGATTACGGCTTGGGGAGCGGTATTATCGGGCTTGTGGGCAGGGGGCATGTCATTGTTCACACAGAAGCTGAATGTAACTAGTCGGATTATTATTGCTTGTGCGATCTTTAGCGGATTAGAAATTGTCTGGAGCTGGGGTCCACTTTATTGGACGGCGCTGGGCTATACGCAGAGTCCCCATGATTTATTGTTGTTACAAATTAGTCGGATTTCTGGACAGCAGACGATGACAGCGGCGATCGTTGCCATGAATGGATTATTGGCGGAAATTCTTTTGCATAGAACTTGGGCGGAAAGACGACGCTATGCGATCGCAGCTATTTCTTTGCTAATTGCGATCGCGAGTTATGGTGCATGGGAGATGAATCGCGATCGCATGGCAAGTAGCAATGGACAAGCGATCAAAGCGGGGATTATTCAGGGTAACTTCCCTAATGCTTTGACAGTTAAGCCTAATGGGTGGGAAATTGCGGTGAATAACTACACCAAAGGCTATGAGAAGCTGTCCCAGTCAGGAGCAGAGATGATTGTCACGCCTGAAACCGCGATTTCTTTTCTCTATCCCAATTACGATGCTCGCCGCGAATCTTTTGATCTTGCGGTGAAGAAATATCGCGTTCCTGTCTGGTTGGGTGGTTTCGGCACAACTCGCAATCCCAATGCGGAAGACCCGAATAATTATACAAATAGTCTATTTCTGATTGACGGCTCCGACAAGATTCTCGGTCAATATGACAAAGTGCGGCTTGTGCCAGTGGGGGAATATATTCCTTTTAAACCAATATTGGGAAGTCTGATTAAACGCTTATCGCCGCTGAGAGGTGAAGTCGATGCAGGTTCGAGTGAACAGCTTGTGGATACGCCTTGGGGACGTTTTATCGTTGGGATTTGCTATGAATCTGCCTATCCCGCCACCTTCCGTTTTCAAACTGCCGCAGGGGGGAGATTAATTCTCTCTGCTTCAAACAATTCTCACTTCGCATCCTATATGTCGGCGCAGCACCATGCTCAGGATGTGGCAAGAGCGATCGAAAGCGATCGCTGGGCGGTGAGGGCGACTAATACTGGCTATTCGGGCTTTGTTGATCCCAATGGGCGCACGATTTGGCTGTCGGATGTGAACACCTATGAGACGCATCTAGAAACAGTTTATTTGCGCGATACCAAGACTTTATATGTTTTATGGGGTGATTGGTTGACCCCTTTGCTTTGTATTACCAGCATCGCTATTTACGCCAAGCATCGCCTTACTGACTACAGCGCTTTGCGCTAAAAACAGAACCAATAAATTTTTTAAAAGTGTTGCGAAGCAACACTTTTAAAAAATTTATTCTGGTTCTGTTTTTAAATATTGATGCTTTGAGGAATCCGTGATGGTCTCAAATAATTGTAGTCGGAAACTCGTTTTTCATTGCGAGACTTGATTGTAGATTCGATCCCTTTTAACTGATCTTGAAAATCACGTAAAGGCTTCTGAATGCGATCGTCGTTGAAATAATTTGGGATATACTCACCCAAGGTCGTGTAATAGACCGAGCCAAGCAGATAAGTCATCGTCAATTGAGTCTTAGCCTGATCGATGGGTGGCAGCATTGCAAAGAAATCAGCCTCGCTTGCCCCTGTGGTTGTGGTTGGCGCAGGAGCATAGCCCGCGAGAGGAATCGCAGCAGTATAAACCATCAAATCACCTTGGGGGAAGTTCACTGCCGCATGTTGAGCGCTACCAGTAAAGATTAGCAAAGTTACTGCATTGACTAAATAATCAAAAGTGCGAATCTGTCCACTCTGTCCGAAACTATTGACACGACCACCATTGTCAGAGATGATTTCCTGCGCCCAAGCTTGCAGTTCTGAATCTTTAATCACATCATGATCATTGACATAATAAATGGATAGATAACTCTTCACCCAAGCCATAATCGCATTCCAAACTAACAAAGCATCATCGCGATAGGGATAGTCTGGCAATAAGTTGGGATCATCAACACCTCTTTTCTTGAGTGCTACAGGCAGCATCGCCTCATCAAAGTTATAGGTTTTGACACCATGTACCGACAGAGCGCGAGACGAAACTATCGTACCTGCTAATAGGCTATCAATGGTTCCACCTGCATTAATCAGTCCAGACTGAGCCGCATCATTAATCGCCAAAGTCCCTTGAAAGTGAGGCTTTAGTAAAACATATAAAGGATGATTGCTAGCAAGTTGGCGATTAGTTGCGATCGCAAAAGGCTCGATAAATAAATGGGTTCTACCCAAATGACTAATTAGCTCATGGTAATTAGCATCAGCGATTTGGACAACAGTTTTCGCCAACATCCAGTTCGGCTCATCGCCAGCTTGACGCAAAAAGATCGGATTAGTATTTGGATCTTGTCCCAGTTGAATGGCGATCGGCGTGAGGCTTTTTTTGCCTTTAGGAATCGCAAATAGAGCTAAAGGCGCATTGATATATTTCTGTTCCGATTTAGGAAATGTACCACCTGCGATCGCAGTTAGTTCTGCATAATCTGCCAAATACAAACGCCCTGCTGCACCAGCATCAGCGAGAGAATCACCAGCTAAAACCATCTGAAATTGGGCTTCAGTTAATGGGAATCGGGCATCCAAAGCCCTAACCTGTTGAATCACGAGCGGATTAAAACCAGCGACGCGAAGTCTGGCAAATTCGGAATTGCTCTTGAAATTTTGACTGATGGCGGGTAAAGGAATAATCCAAAAAAGATCGTTGTATTCTTGAATGTTTGAGCCTTCTAAATCAATTGGCTCATCTTCGAGAATTGTCGGTAAATTAGACAATAGCTCTACTATGGCATGATCCGACTGAGACATACCAGCTTCTAGCAAACGTTTCGAGAAGTCCAGTTGTTGGGCTTTAGATTTCTCTTTGTCAATGAATGCCGAAGGATTAGCGCGATCATTTAACAAAACCTTGACCACTACCTTCCCAACTAATAATCCCCAAGACAAAGAGAACCGCTCATTCTTAGGAACTTTCTCCACCATCGGCAAAGACTCGATGTAGGTGTAGTTGTATTGATAGAGTTGCCTAGATTGATTTAGAGCTGTCTGCCGCTGCGTAATTGCGGGATCATTCTGAGGTAAGAGCGGGTATTTGCTCGACTGCGATCGCCTTAATATTAAATTTGCTAAGTCTGTTAACTTAGCTGAAACGAAATTTAATATTTTGGCAACACCACTCAAAAGCGAAAAAATCATAAATGCACCTTAAAATCTATACATACATATATAAAACCTGAATGGTTTAATTTAAGATAAATTTTTATAAATAACAAATAAGG
>JAYUSC010000552.1:0-3041 GCA_043755885.1 Pseudanabaena sp.
TGCAAAGGGGGGAAGTCCAGAAATCTAGTTCCCTCCCCTTTGCAAGGGGAGGGTTAGGGAGGGGTTTTAGATGTTTAGTGCGTCAAGTATATTAACGCCTTTATTTTCTGGGTTTACGAAGGCTAGCGGTGGGGGGAAGTTGGCTATTGTTTTGTTCAGCTTTACGGGCTGTGATGATTTCGGCGGCTGTACTTGTAAGTTTGCGATCGCGATATGGTATCGCCGCACGAGTTTTCAGAAAAGCAGCTTCATGCTCGGAAATTGGCGGTAATGGTATCGGTGCAAAAGCAGCGATCGTGCTGGGGGATTTGCGTCCGATTGGTGCGATCGCACCGATTTGTAAACCTGCGCTGAGCATAGCGGCACGGACGGCGGCGGATGAGGAGTAAGTAACGAGATAGCCGTCAGGTTTGAGGCAGTTGGCTAAAAGCTGTATAAATTCGACTGTCCAGAGTTGTGGACAGTGGGGCGGCGAGAAGGGATCGAGAAAGATCGCGTCTGCCCATTTGCTTGGGACTTGGCTAATAGTTTGCCTTGCGTCACCAATTAATAGTTGTAAAGATAAATTTTCGGTGGTTACAGCTTGAGCGGCGGCGGCAGTTTTGAGGATTTGCGCGATCGCAGGTTGCCAGATATCTACTAATCCTGATGCGATCGCTAGTTGGGGGACTTCGAGGTTGTTTTCGAGGGCGATGATCTGGAGGTTGGCGGTGCGATCGGGTGACTCAAAGACACATGCGATCGCAGCGGCGGTGTTGTAGCCCAAGCCATAGCAAACATCAAGGATGTTGAGTTGAGTTTGGGTTTTAGCTTTCTCAGCAATTTTGGCAGGGATCACAAATTTAGCTTCGGCTTCGTGTTTTGCACCGTGGGAGCTATGGAATGTTTCTTGAAATGTGTCTGACCAAAAAGTGACAGATCCGTCTTCGGTGGGGAAAAGGGAAAGCTTATCCATTAAACGCGATCAATGCTGACGCGATCGTCAAAGACAAAGCAGTCACCTTCCCAAACACTTTCTTCTTTGGGAACTTCTTCAATATATTTAAGAATGCCACCCTTGAGATGATATACCTCACTAAAACCTTGAGAGAGCATATAGGCACTTGCCTTTTCACAACGAATTCCGCCAGTGCAGAACATGGCAATCTTTTGATGCTTCTCTGGATTTAGTTGTTCCTGTACATATTGCGGAAATTCGCCAAAGGTTTCTAAGTTAGGATTAATCGCCCCTTTAAATGTGCCAAATTCTACTTCATAAATATTGCGCGTATCAATCACAATCACATCAGGATCAGCAATCAATTCATTCCAATCTTTAGGCTCGACATAAGTACCAACTCGATACCGAGGATCGATATCGGGAACTCCCAAAGTGACGATCTCTTTTTTGAGCCGTACTTTCATCCTTTGAAATGGAACTCCTTGGCAATGAGATTCCTTATGTTCTAAGTTCTGAAGACGGGGATCTTTTCGTAAATACTCTAGTACCGCATCGATCGCATTTCGAGTTCCTGCGATCGTGGAGTTGATTCCTTCTTTGGCAAGTAGGATCGTGCCTTTGAGTTGATGCGCGTCACAAAATTCCTTAAGTGGATTCTGTAGTGATTCATAATCTGGCAATTCTGTAAAATGATAAAAAGCGGCGACAACACAAGGCTCGATCGCCTCTTGCTGATTGGCTTGAATTGTTTGATTAATTTGTGCTTGCAGACGGTTTACTTGTTTGATCCTAGTCATTTGCCCAGAAATTTACCAGAAATTTATTTGAAAGGCGATCGCATTTTCTATAACTCCAATATAGCGCGTTCACAAAAGGACGAAATGTAGGGGCAATTCATGAATTGCCCCTACGATAGAATGCGGATTTTAAGGCGTTTTTGCGTAAGTCCTAAATTAAATACTTTCTATAGCAATCCTAATTTAGCTGTAAGAAAGACAAGGGGCTTAAGCCCCTTGTTATAGCAGCGCTTTGCGCCGCTATTCTATGTCCAGATATATTATGGGGTAGGAGGTAATAGATTAAATGGAACAGTGGTCGGGGGCGCAGGAGCAGTAGGAGCAGCGACAGCGGAGTCAGATGGTTGTTCAGGATTTGCAGAACTAACTACAGGAGCACCAACAGCTCGTAATACCTCGACTCCATTTTGCTGTAGGACAACGATTGGTGGCTCTGCATTGGTGTCAATGCGCTTAACCAATACTCGACCGTTAGAAATCATTTGACCGGCCCTAACATAACGAGATGTTGGCTCACCAAAGGCACTAATAATTGCGTAGATCGTACCTGAGACTTCAACCGTGCCTGTGATTTTTGTGCCTTCAGCAGCTTTGGTATCAGGAGGTATAACAATTGCTTTTATTCTAGCGGGAGGGGTGAATGTTCTTACAACTACGGCTGCACGAAGATTAGGCAGTGCTTTGGGCTTTGCTAACAAAGTTTCTAGTTTTGGAACTGGATTAATCACAGTACTAGTAAAAGGATCTCGAGATTGCTTGGAGTCAACGCCAATTTTCCGCTCCAGTTCCTGAACTCTAGCCTGTTTATCAGTGATGTTGATCAGATCCTGTGTTTTTTGCCCAGCAACAAATGGAGTGTTAAAAGTTGGCGCAGTAGTTGAAACAACCTTGGGGGCGGTACTTGTTGGTCCAGTACCAGCAAGAGTGGGTAATGGCTGACCCGATTCCGCAAGTCCTCTCATTTGCTCGCAATCTGTACCAGCAGCAAACATAGCTGTTTTGACAACGCCTTGTCTGACTTCTCGTGTCGTGCTGATCGTACATTGGACAGGTGCAGCCTCACCGCAAGCACTAAGGATTGTCGTAACGCTAAGAATCACGCCAGCTAGGTAATAAATACGCATAAAAAGTTCCTCTGCTGCCTACTTGGTTTTCGGTACAGCGTCATCCGAATTTTTGTCGATTTTGACTGCAAGATAGTAAAGCATTATGGTAATTTTGGCAATCATTAAAAATATAGAGGTAGCTTCGATTACTTTATACTTTTAGTACTAAGGGACTAGTTTGTGGTGGCGCGGCTTCGC
>JAYUSC010000553.1:0-3035 GCA_043755885.1 Pseudanabaena sp.
GTATTTTTTCTGAATATCGTGAAGGATATAAACAATATTACGAAACCTGTAAACATCCAAACTCGCCCGCCATGCGTGACCCAAATCCGACCGTCATGCTCATCCCTGGTCTTGGCATGTTTTTAAGCTTTTGCTACAAAATCCGAAAATGATAATAGACAAGCCCTAAAATAATAATTAAGTTGATAGCACTGTGCAGTCTGACTATTTAGAACGAATCCTCAAAGCTCGCGTATACGATGTCGCGCAAGAAACGCCATTAGAATTGGCTCCCAATTTATCGGCAAGATTAAATAATCGGCTGCTGCTAAAAAGAGAAGATATGCAATCAGTCTTCTCTTTTAAATTGCGTGGTGCTTATAACAAAATGGCGCAATTATCTCCTGACTTGCTGGCTAAGGGTGTGATTGCCGCCTCGGCAGGAAATCATGCTCAGGGAGTCGCCCTCAGCGCACGCGAGCTAGGCACAAAAGCAATTATTGTCATGCCTGTGACTACACCACTAATGAAGGTGAACGCGGTAAAAGTGCGTGGTGGAGAAGTGATCTTGCATGGCGATACCTACGATGATGCCTATGCCCATGCGAAGAAACTAGAAGCAGAGAAGAACCTCACCTTTATCCATCCCTTTGATGATCCTGACGTGATTGCAGGACAGGGAACGATCGGGATGGAGATTTTACGCCAATATCAGAAACCGATTCATGCGATTTTTGTAGCGATCGGTGGTGGTGGGCTAATTTCGGGTGTGGCAGCTTATGTGAAGCGCTTACGACCTGAAATCAAAATCATTGGCGTAGAACCAGTTGACTCTGATGCAATGTCGCGATCGCTACAGGCTGGACATCGTGTGCGCCTCGAACAAGTCGGTTTATTTGCTGATGGCGTGGCGGTGCGCGAAGTTGGTCAAGAGACTTTTCGCCTCTGTCAGCAATATGTTGACGAGATTTTGCTGGTCGATACGGATAATACTTGCGCGGCGATTAAGGACGTTTTTGAGGATACGCGCTCGATTTTAGAACCTGCTGGGGCTTTAGCGATCGCAGGTGCAAAAGCCTATGTCGAACGTGAAGGCATCGAAGGACAGACGCTAATTGCGATCGCCTGTGGCGCGAATATGAACTTTGATCGCTTGCGATTTGTAGCTGAGCGGGCGGAACTAGGCGAACATCGCGAAGCGATTTTTGCGGTGACGATTCCTGAAGCTTCGGGCAGCTTGCGAAGATTTTGCGAACATATGCGTCAACGCAATCTAACTGAGTTTAGTTATCGGATTGCTGATCAGGAAATTGCCCATATTTTTATCGGTGTCCAGATTGTCAATCGGGCTGATGCGGCAAACTTAGCCAAGACTTTTGCTGAGAATGGTTTCACTGCGATCGAGATTACCGATGATGAACTCACGAAGTTACATTTGCGGCATATGGTCGGTGGGCGATCGCCTCTTGCCCACGATGAACTTCTCTATCGTTTTGAGTTTCCTGAGCGTCCAGGTGCCTTGATGAAGTTTGTCGGCTCGATGAGTCCCAATTGGAACATTAGTCTATTCCATTATCGCAATAATGGTGCAGATTATGGAAGGATTGTTGTCGGTGTGCAAGTACCTCCGTCAGAGATGGAAGAGTGGCAAGCATTTCTCGATACTCTCGGTTATCGCTATTGGGATGAAAGCCAAAATCCCGTCTATAAGATGTTTTTAGGTTGAGTTGTCTTCGGCTTTTTTACGCATTTACAGCAATTTGCTTTCAAATCCGCCACAAACAAGAATATAAAACCCATTGCGGGGCTATTAGCTTAACGCTAACGTTCCGTACGCGCCCTGCGACCCTTCTTGTGGTGGGTTTGAACGATAACTGCTGTAAAAAACTGCACCTGTAATTTGAGCCGTGAGTTAATCGCGCTTTTGCTTACGCAGCCATTTTTGAAATTGCTTTTCGTATTCTTCGCTTTCTGACTGATAAGTAACCCATGTATCTAGGGCAACACCTAGTCCCCAAAATAATAGTGGATAGATTGCCCAGCCAATTCGACCAGAGGTAAACAGGTTGAGTGCGAGTAAAAAAGAATTAACGATCGCATATTTCAATACATTTGCCTGCAAGGACTTCTTTTTATATTTGTCAAACTCTACTTGATCTTTACGAACCACTTGTGTAGATTGCCATTCTTGCAAAGATGCTAAGAAATCAGTTTCACTGATGCCCATATCTGAAGCAATTTCATATACTTGCTGTTTGGTCAGATTTTGACCATTGGTTCTCTTAGCAAGAGCATGGCGGAGAATCTGATCGACTTGTTCTTCTGAATAAGTTTCCATATTTTCCTCTGTCAACAATAATAAGCCAAGGATTTGGTAGTACGAGTGCCAATCCCTATCTTAGTTCAGTAATGAAGCGATCGCAGCAATCGCGTAGCCAATAGGTATAAGATTCTGGATTTCTTTGAATATCTGCTTGTAAAATTTTTAAATCTATCCATTTCCAATCTTCTGCTTCTTCAGGATTAAGAACTGGACTGCGATCGCAATATCCCACAAATACATGATCAAATTCATACTCTGTTAGTTCATTATCTAATTCGGCATGATATATAAAACTGAAAACTTCGCGCAATTCACAATCAAAGCCCATTTCTTCTTGGAGTCGGCGATGGGCGGCCAGCAAGGTTGGCTCTTCATGGCGTGGATGACTACAGCAAGTATTTGTCCAGAGTCCGCCTGAATGATATTTATGCTTGGCGCGTTTTTGTAATAAAAGTTGATTCTGTGAGTTCAGTACAAAAATTGAAAAAGCTCGATGCAGCAATCCTTCACGATGTGCTTGTAGTTTTTCCGCGATCCCTATTTCGCGATCGCTAGCATCTACTAAGATAACTTTTTCTTCTAATTGCTGAGTTAATTGCGAAGTCGCATTCATGAAATTTATGAGGTAATATTTTAAAAACTTGGTTTTACAAGGTTTCTAACTTGTATTTTGTCATAAGTAGCTAGGCACAATTAAATATAAAACCTCCAAATCTGTACCGCCCGCGCAGCG
>JAYUSC010000554.1:0-17665 GCA_043755885.1 Pseudanabaena sp.
TTCTCGGTGTCGAGGGGCGCTCGATGTCGTTACAAAGCTCAGCGTGTTTCCGATGCAATAGCAGGATTAGCTGAGAAGCCCACACTGTACCTGTACTCAGGTCAGTGATGGGAGTCGTCACTCTAGGAGCTTAAACTTGGACGAGTGGCTTTGCCCCAGTCCGAATTGGGATAGAAATATACATGCCTTCTCTTGCCATCACGGCTCCCGCAAACTTTTCTTGAGCTAGCCGACCAACCTCATCTAAGTGATCATCGCTATGCAAAGGATCGTGATGAAAAATTACTAAGGTTTTGACATTGGCCGCTTCGGCAACTTTGATCGCCTCTTGCCATGTCGAATGTCCCCAACCGATTTTGGGACTAGTACTTGACCAATATTCCTCATCAGAATAAGTGGCATCCATAATCAATACATCCGCATCACGCGCTAGATATACCAGATTTTTATCAATGCGATCGCTAAAATGTTCAGTATCAGTAGCATAAACCGCCACGCGATCGCCACAACTAACTCGATAACCCGTTGCCTCCCCTGGATGATTGAGCATTCCAGACTCCACAGTTACCCCGTTGCCAAGCTCGATCACACTGGGAACTTCAACATCAAAGAATTTCAAGCATGAAGCCATCACTCGCAATGGCACTGGAAAATTAGGATGATGCATCTGCTCCTCTAGCCGATCTTGCATCGTTTGCCCCGTGGGCGCAATTTTTCCGTAAATTTTAAATGTATTTCCTTTCACAAAAGCAGGCGTGAAAAAAGGAAATCCTTGCACATGATCCCAATGGCTATGGGTAAAGAAAATACTCGCGTCGATAGGGACTTGCTTGAACAGATGCTGTCCTAAAACCCTGATCCCCGTTCCCCCATCGAAAATAATGCGTTCGCCTTGGCATCGCATTTCTACACAAGGGGTGTTGCCCCCATAGCGTACTGTGGTTGGACCAGGTGTGGCGATACTGCCACGCACACCCCAAAAATGAATAGAGAACTCGCTATCAGAAATGGACATTAGCTAACTCATTGTCAGAGAATTTTGAACCATTGGGGGTAAGCCTGAAAATCTAGAAAAACTACTCACAGAACTTTAAATCTAAACATCTTTAATTTTAGCAGTCGCATAGAAACAGCAAGTTAAGTAGGTGATGATTAAAATATCAAAATGCTGGATCAGAATAATTACCCAATCAATCAAATTAGATTTGGGTATATGCTAACCCTATGTATTGGTTTGTGACTATCAGCTTTTAGTACTAGCTAGTAGCTTAAAACCCGAACCTGACGGGTTTGGATGATTTTTTATAAATTTTGGATACAAGTTTGTGACAGTGACTCAATCAACGACTCAATCAATAGCAACGCCTAGCTCTCCATCTAGTTTACAGTCTAGCTCCTTAGCACTTGCGATCGCAGGCATGAAATGCGCTGGCTGCGTGGCTACCGTCGAAAAGCGTTTGCTAGCCTGTGACGGGGTAAAGGCGGCTACTGTGAATTTGCTAACTGAGAAAGCCACTGTAGTTTATGGCGCTGAAAATTCGGTGCAGGATTTAGCACCACAATTGATTGAGGCGATCGCAAAAGCAGGTTTTTCGGCTGAGTTGATTAGTAAAGGCGATCGCAAAGTTACGCAAAGTTCTTTGTCCTCAAACGCTCACAAAAATTCTTGGTTCGGGCTTAGTCCAGAAATTGTGATCCCCGCCGCACTGGTGGCTTTAGCGATCATTGGGCATTTAGGCTTGATCGGTGTCACTGACTTACCCTTAGTCGGCAATATGTACGCTCATTGGGTCGTCTCGACAGTCGCTCTAGGTTGGATCGGTCGCCCAATTTGGTGGGACGGGTTGAAATCGCTATGGTATCGCGCCCCAAATATGAACTCATTGGTGGGTTTGGGTACGGTTTCCGCATATTTAGCGAGTACGATCGCTTTATTTGTACCGCAGTTAAATTGGCAATGCTTTTTTGAAGAGCCTGTGATGCTGCTGGGGTTTGTACTGCTCGGACAAGCTTTGTTAGAACGCGCCAAGGGTAAAGCCTCGAATGCCATCCTCACCCTGATGGAGTTACAACCCGCTAGTGCGAGATTGTTAGTCAATAGCGCTGATGGTGAACTGCAAATACCGATCGCAGTGGAAGATTTGCAAGTTGGCGATCGCATCGTGGTTTGGGCTGGGGAAAAAATTCCTGTGGATGGCGAAATTATCACGGGCAGTTCTAGCGTCGATGAGTCGATGCTGACGGGCGAATCGATTCCAGTTACGAAACAATTAGGAGCGCAGGTTACGGGTGCAACCCTAAATTTGACAGGAGCAATCACGGTTCAAGTCTCGCAAACTGGCTCGGAAACGACTTTAGCGCGGATTGTCTCGCTGGTGGAATCAGCGCAAGCTAGTAAAGCCCCGATTCAATATTTAGCCGATCGCGTGGCGGGATATTTTGCCTACTCAGTCATGGCGATCGCCACTTTGACATTTCTGATTTGGTACGGACTGCTCCATGCCGAAATTGTGTTTAGTTTGAAATTAGCGATCGCAGTTTTGGTGGTGGCTTGTCCCTGTGCCTTAGGCTTGGCAACTCCGACGGCAATCATGGTCGGTACAGGTATCGGAGCCGAAAAAGGGATCTTGATCAAAGGTGGAGCTAGTCTTGAAAAGATCAATCAACTATCGGCGGTGGTTTTTGATAAAACTGGCACTTTGACGACAGGCAAGCCTGAAGTTACCGATGTGGTCACCAATGACTTAATCGTGTTCGGGCGCAAACTGATCGATCACACTACTTTCAAAAGCATGATCGCAGTGCGTGAAATCCCAGCATCAGCTTTGAGGATTTTGCAATTAGCCGCCAGTGCCGAGGTGGGCGCAAATCATATTCTCGGCGCTGCGACGATCGCAAAGGCTGAAGAGTTAAATATTGAGCTATTACCAACGCAATCTTCACAAATTGTCATGGGCTGCGGTGTTGATGCGATGCTGACCACAGGCGAAAAGATTTTGGTGGGCAATGGGGCATGGTTGCAAGAGCAACAAGTGGAAATTTCTAGCGAGATGTTATTGCGATCGCAACAACTTGCCGAATCTGGCAAAACTCCTATTTTTGTCGCTTCCGATTCCCAGCTAGTTGGAGTCATCGCCATTCGCGATCGCCTAAAGCCACAAGCCTATGAGGTCGTCCGTCAAATCGCAGCGATGGGTTTACAAGTCTGGATGCTCACAGGCGATCGCCAAGAAACTGCCAATGCGATCGCGACCCAATTAGGGATTCCGCCTGAACGTGCGATCGCGGAAGTCAAGCCCGACGGTAAAGCTGCTGCCGTGATCAAATTAATCGCCGAAGGTCAGCGCGTAGCGATGATTGGTGATGGCGTTAATGACGCACCTGCCCTAGCTAGCGCCACCGTTGGCATTGCCCTCAGTTCAGGCACTGATGTGGCGATGGAGACGGCGGATATTGTGTTAATGCGTCATGACATTAGCGATATCGTCCCTGCGATCGAACTCAGCCGAGCCACTTTCAGTAAAATTCGCCAAAATCTATTTTGGGCGTTTGCTTACAACACCCTAGCGATTCCTGTGGCGGCAGGTATGCTCTACCCCAGTTTCGGGATTACGCTCAATCCCACGATCGCAGGTTTAGCAATGGCGTTTAGTTCTGTCAGCGTCGTTTTAAGTTCGCTATCATTACGCTCTAAAAAAAGCCGTAACGTAGGGGCATAGCATTCCCGCAGGAACCCATTTGTTTTAAACTATTTTGGTTTGGGAATGCTTTGCCCTAACCTCGCAACGCAGGGACAATTGATCGGTGAAAGCGAAGAGGGTTTAGCATTTGCGATTCAAAGTTGTAGTGGGAAGATCAAAATATTGACGCAAATGCTAAACCCCTACAAGTTTTTGTTTACAGATCAATTAAGGAATACACCGTGGATTGGATTAATTTAATTATTGCGGGACTATTGGAAGTTGTGTGGGCAAGCAGCTTGAAATATACCGAAGGCTTCACAAAACCTTTGCCCAGTTTGCTTACCCTTGCCACGATTACAGCTAGTTTCATCCTGCTCGCCCAAGCCCTAAAAACCCTACCTGTTGGCACAGGTTACGCAGTTTGGACAGGGATCGGCGTGGTGGGAACTGCGATCGTCGGTTCAGTGTTTCTTGGTGAACCGCGAGACTTACCGAGATTTATCTGCATCGGGCTGATTGTGCTAGGTATTGTCGGTTTGCGATTTACAAGCTCAAAATGATAGGATAATCGCTGCTTTGCCCTGCCCTCTCGCCTGAACTACAAGAATGGATTCAAAGTCTCCGAATGACAAAGGTCTGAATGACAAATCTTTGAATACTAAATCGTTGCTGTTAAGTATTCTCAGCTTACTGTCGATTTTATTTATTCTCTTCACTTTACAGGCAAGTTGGAATAATCCACAGGAGCAAACCAAATTAGATTTGCTGCAAACTGATTTGATTTTGCAAGCCACGCAAGTTTCAGAAAATAAACTAGATCATGCTAGCTCCACAGATGCGATATTCCAAGTCTTAGTCGGTGAAAGCAAACCTGAAGAGCTTTATGTAAAGTCGCTCAGAAGTTACCAAGAAGTACTCAACGCCAGCAAATCTGCTCTCACGAATTTAGAGCGAATCTCTCTGGCTCCAGATTCAGTAAGCGCGGATCTCCAGACGCTCTCTAAGCAAAAGCAAAAGAAACAAACTAGCATTAGCGAACTCAGCATTCGCACGGGGCTGCTGCAAATTCAGACTGGCGATACTCAATCTGCGATCGCAACATGGGGAACTGTTGCCGAATTAGAGCGAGAATCGATGACTAGCTATGGCTTGACCGCACAGATTCTCAAAGGGCTATGGTCAGAGCCAACCATCTTATTCCCTAATGCCGAAACTCAGATTCAGCGGACTCTTGATGGTTGGTATCGCAAAGTTGCTCTCACCAAACTCTATCAATCACAACAAAGAAGTGAAAAAATTCCTGAACTTGAGCAACAAACTCAAATAGAAGTCAACGCCGCAATCAACCGTTTAGTAATCATCAATTCGATTCCTCTGATCGGCGGCAGTGTCGGGATTGTCGTTTGGCTCGGCTTACTGGTGCAATGGATTTTCTTCCGCACATCTTCTCCATTCCATAACAAATCTGCAAATGAACTAAACCCAAATCTCAATCCAGTCAATTTACAAGTACCTTGGGGACTCGCCACAATCTGGGAAGTGATGGTGCTATGGTTTACCGCCTTTTGCTTAATGACTCAATTAGTACTGCCATTAATATTTGAACTTTTAGACATCCAAACAAGAGCTAGCGAAGATTTCACAATCCAAGCCTTATTAGTTTTGATTCCCTACACGCTCTCAGTCATACCGATGCTACCAATTTTGCAAGCTAGCCTTGCCACCTATCGCCCCTTTCCCGAAGGATGGTTTCGCCTCAAAATCACGCCCCCACAATGGCTACTATGGGGATTTGGCGGCTATTTCGCCTCCGTTCCCTTAGTTCTGATCGTTTCCGTGATTAGCCAAAAATTCTTACAAGGACAAGGCGGCGGCAATCCCTTACTACCAATCTTGACTGATAGCCAAAATAATTTACCGAAGTTTTTACTCTGGACAACCCTTGCGATCGCAGCGCCATTTTTCGAGGAATATCTATTCCGAGGATTTCTACTACCTTCACTCACCAAGCTGTTACCAGTCTGGGCTGCGATCGCCCTCAGTGCATTTTTCTTCGCCCTAGCCCATTTAAATCTCGCCGATATTATGCCCCTGACCACGCTAGGCATAGTCATGGGTTTTGTCTATTGGCGATCAAAAAATCTGCTCTCTTCGATGCTAATGCACTGCCTCTGGAATAGCGGCAGTTTCTTTGCGTTGATTGCCCTTGGCGGCAAATAAATATCACGGATTAAACGGATTAATGGATTTCACGGATTTTTGGATTGGAAGAGTGTAGAGTTCAGCACTTGGCGTTGAACTCTACACTCTAAAAAATCTGTGAAATCCGCGTCATCCGTCAAATCCGTGATTCAGAATTTTTATGCAGAACAATCCAAGGCTCTTCCACAAATGCAGAAATATTGCCTTTAAATGGTGCGCTCTGCGATCGGTTTTGAGCAGTCAATAAATTTAGAAAGCGCTGAATATCTTCAAAATTCACCTGATGCATCAAATATCGTGATAAAAACTGCCTCACGATCCTTCTTTGTAAAGCTAAAGGTTGCGATCGCAAAAGTTGGCGGTGCAAGCGTGGTGCTTGATCGTCCCAGATTACCGAAATATGATCTGCAAAAAAATTACTTGCTTGCGCTTCCAAATAAATTACATCGTCATGCAAAAGCTCTGAAGTCTGCGCGATCGCAATTTCTAGCTGCGGATTAAAATGCTCCTGCAAATAAGGAATCGTCTCCAACCGTAAGCGATTGCGGCGATAGTCTAGATTTTGATTAGTGCTATCTTCCCAAATTACAATTTGATTTTCGTGACAAAATGCTGCGGTTTCATGGCGACTGACATTTAGCAAAGGACGCACTAACTTAATTTCGGGCTTAATTTCTGGTTTAATTTCGGGCTTAATTTCGGGTGTAAGCGATCGCAGCCAAGTCAAAGAAGCTAAACCATCGGCTCCACTGCCGCGCATCAAGTTATGGAGCAATGTCTCAACGCGATCGCTACGCGTATGTCCTGTCACCACATAGGCACATTCATGAATATTTGCCATTTCCACCAGCATCGCATAGCGCCATTTACGAGCATCAGCTTCGCTGCTTAGTTTACTTGCGGCTGTCCTCAAACAAAATGTAATTCCCCATTCCTTCGCAATACTCGCCACATGCTCAGCATTAGCCGTCGAGTCGCTCCGCCATTGATGATCACAATGGGCGATCGTTAAATTCCAGTCAAATTTTGCACGTTGCATCTGCAAAAGCTTGGCTAAACATAGCGAATCCTGCCCACCAGAAACCGCCACCAAAAGACTTGCACCTCTTGGTAATATCTCGGACTGCGATCGCAAAACCTCGTTTAGATTAGCTCGTAATAATTTTGTAAAATGATTGACAAAGCTCAAAATTTACTGAATTGATGGGTGAAATTACAATAAAAAACAGTCATTAACAGCATAATAATGTATAATTCAAGTCCTTCAGCATCAGAGAAATCGTGCGAAGATCTTAAAAGAGTATTGCATTTTTGTGTTGTTTGTGTGTCATTTGAATTGAGAAGCGATCGCTTCTCTGCTGTTCTGAATATATTGATCCTAAGATTGCACGATTTCCGCTAATTTAACACAGTTAGCCTTTGGGTGAGGAATATACAAAATGCAAAAGAGAAGCTCTACGATGAATAAATTATTGCTGTTGTCCGCAGGGGCTATCTGGGGATTTGTGGTGATTGCACCAATCAGCCCCCTATCTGCACAATCAAAAGTTGCTCCAAACAAGGCTGCTAACATCAAGGCTGTTTCTAAAAACACAAAAAATACGCCTAAACAATTTAGTAGCAAGGCTGTCAATCACTCAATTAACCAAGCACAATATCTCAAGCTCGATCCGAAGAATACTTATAGTCCATCTAGTCCATCGATTTTTCTGGCTCAAGAATCATCCTCCGACTCTTTGCGACAAAATTTAAAAATCGCTCCACTCGATCTAGTTTCTGGTAAAGCTCCAGCTAACGCTCCTGGTTTAACCTTTGCTACGCCTAGTGGCTTTGGTGCATATTGGGGAGATGCTTTTGTGGGAGTATCTGCGGCAACTGCGGGTAAAGCAAGGGCTGGACAAGTTGATGGCAGTATCAGTGCAGGTTTTGGCTTAGGTAGTAGCGATACAGTTGGAGTCGAGGTCGCTTTTAATATCGGCAGCATCAAAAACTTTGCCGCAAATGGCTCAATGGATGTCAAGCTACATCGTACCGTCTATACTGAAGGATCAAATCGTGTTGCTGTAGCTGCTGGCTGGAATACCTTTGCTCAGTATGGAAATGAAGGTGTCGCGCCTTCTTCTGTCTATGGAGTTGTGACCAGTTACTCTTTACTTCAACCCGATAGCGACTATAACAAGATGCCAATTTCCTTTACTGTCGGCGCAGGTGGTGGTTCTTTCCGTAAGGACAATGCTAGCATCGGCGTGATGGCTGGAGTTGGTGTGCAAGTACATCCTCAGGTTGGGCTTGGTTTCGGCTGGAGTGGAGTTGGGATCAATGCTGGCGTTTCTTACGTTCCTGTCCCATCAATTCCTTTAACGATTGGACTAACGGGAGGCGATCTGTCCAACACATCGGTTGGCGGCACTGTATTGGTGTTAAATCTCTCCTACGGATTCAACTTTTTACCGAAGTAAACCTCGATAAGGCTTACTTAGCCTTGGTTGAATCCATGTCGATCTTGTATGACAAGTTGACTCTCCAAAACACCTTGATTTTTTGAGAAGCTATATGTTTAAACTAAAGTCTTTCCTGATTACTTGCGGGCTGAGTCCATTATTCTTGGCTTGGATATCTCTCCCCACTCAAGCCCAAACTGTATTTATTCCTAGCGTCGGTACTGCTGGATTTAATAGTGGCATTTCTGGACAAAGTAGCACGAGTTTTTCTAATCCAGCTCAAGCCCAACAAACCCTACAGTCATTACCTCCCAACGTAGTTGCAGCGCTAAATGCACAAGCATCTAATATCCTCGCAAGTTTGAATGGTGGCAGTGCACTCCAACAGACTATAGCGAGTGTTTTGGTTGCTCCAAGTTCTATCAATTTGTCAAGTCTTGATAGACTTTCTTCTCAAGTTGCTACTTTCGATACCAGCAGTTCTTTTAGTAGTAATATCGAAGGGACTAATATCGTTTATGTGCAGAACTCCAATCAGGTTACTCTAACCCCGCCATCAGGAACTGCGATCGTTTTCGTGGCTCCTCCAAACGCCCAAAATCCTAAAGCAGCTTTGCAGGCGGCAACTTTGGTGATTCTCGCAGGTGGTTCTACAGCAGAGGCTCAGCTTGCTGGAGCGATCGCAGGTACAGGAGTGCAAACTATCAGTGATGTTGTCAAGTTGGTTAGTGCGTTAAGTGGTCTATTTACACCCTCAACTGTTTCAGACCTACCTGTCACTATCCCATCTGCATCCATCAACAATTTGTCCAACTTGATTGCTTTGAGCATCAAGCCTGATATGTTGAAGATCAAGTCACTGGAAACGACTAAAGGATTGCTGCTCGTGCAGAACAAAACTGGCGCAGTGACGGTCAACCCGCAAAAACTAAGTGAAGCGATCGCAGTCTATAACTCCATCCTAGAAAATAGTAGTCCTGCGGCAGTAGTAGCGATCTCTAAGCTAGATCAGTTTGTGGTCATTGGTCAAACTCTGCGCCAACTGAGAAGTTCAGTAATGTAACTTACATCATTTGATCCTAAAAATATTGCGGTGGGCTACGCCCGCCGCAATATTTTTGGGTGTTATATGGATTGTTTTTTCCTTGGAGTTCTCCAAAAAGCAAAGCACCCACTTTGCTCTTTTGGGTTTTGCCTAGCTACTCACTCATGTAGGATTGCTATAATCCTAAAATATAGTTAACGAGCGTGCCATCTTCTCAGCCTATTGCGATCGCATCAGATCATCTATCAATCGCCGATCGCATCGAATCTTTTAAAGCAGGTTTTCTCGGTGCGATCGCCAGTGTGTTTACATTTTTTGCGATCGCCCTAATGCATCATTTTTTGCAGAATCTTCTGAGCGTGAAACTAATCAGCAGCTTTGAGCTTGGTAATCCCTTAATTTTGTTAATTAAGCTGGGCATGATTGGCTTTTCAGGTTTTTTGTTTGCGGTCACCTATCGCTACATCGTGCGCCGCGATCGCAACTCCCATCTCAAATCGGGGGCAATTTTAGCTTTTG
This sequence comes from Pseudanabaena sp., assembly GCA_043755885.1. Taxonomy (GTDB): domain Bacteria; phylum Cyanobacteriota; class Cyanobacteriia; order Pseudanabaenales; family Pseudanabaenaceae; genus Pseudanabaena. Next base: position 9,891 of record JAYUSC010000554.1, read on the forward strand.
CCTGTATCCGTGGGTTTGCCACAATTGAGCGCGATTTACCTGCACTTACACTGTTACCTTTAACGCAAATGGCTTTTGCGATCGCAATTTTGGTGCTCGAAAATATTGCATGGCTTGCGATCGTCCAAAGTATTCTCGAAACCGCAATCCATCACAAATGGATCACAGCTTTTGGCTCAGCAAAAGATTGATTTGGCGATAAGCTAGTTCTCGAAAGTGTAAAATCAAAATCTAGCGCTTTAGCAATCGAGAGCAGTAAAATCGCTTTTATGGTCGGGTGAGTGCGATCGCGGATGTCAAAAATCGGTATGAAAATATTTTGCCCATTCTCTTATCTCTTGAACTAGCAAATGTACTTTTGTACTTGGATTAGCAATCAAAGGTACAACACCATGTTGAATTTGTGAAAGGACTTCAGCCCGTTTAATTGCTTCAGATTCATCACCGATTTCATTAATTACCTCAATGATACCTTTCTGCGTTTTTAGGGGTTTACGATGGTCATATACATAGTTAGAATAATTAAGATGCTTGTTTATTGCTTCTTGAATCCGTTTATAGATATCTTCTCGATGCATAGGTGGGTATTTAACAAGATTATCAGAATTCCAACAGAACAAGCAATTGACATCTTCCAAATGAAGAAAAAGCCAAAGTTCAAAAACCTCATTACTATAGGCAACTTTAAGCTTACTTCTCTTTGCCTCATTTAAGGCATTGTCAAATCTTGTCCTTTTCGCTTTATCCAAATGAGCATCATCTCTATCAAAAACGACCCAAACAAAATCAACTTCTCTTTCAATCTCTATAAACAAATCTGTCTTTTCACGAATCGCATGTTCCACGACACCCAGAGAATCTCTACCAGCGCCAACTGGCTTGAGATATAAAGTTTTAGGAGGAAATAAGCTAACAAATTGAGAGAAATATTCTGGTTCAGTTTTTTCATCTTCACAAACAATTAGAAAGATATATTTGTATCTCTGTAATCTCTCTGGACGCTTGGTTACATCTCTAGCTGGTTTCTTGTCTAGTTTACCTTTCCTTGCCATTTTCTTTCACCCGCATAGGATTGAAATCTCCTAAAATAGGAACGGCTCCATATCTACCTTCAAAATATCTTTTCTCTTTATCCGTATCAGGTCTTTCTTTCGTTGATTTTAAGTTAGATCCATTTTTATCAAGATATACAAAGTCAGACAAAGAATAAAACTCTGTTGATTCCCATTCGTTCTTTTCCGCAAAGTATATTTGATCTCTTCTTAGATCAGCATAGGACAATAGGTTGGTATCATGAGTAGCAAAAATGAATTGAGCATTATTAATATTGATTGCTTTATTCAAAAACATATTAATAAGATAGAGTGTCATCTTGGGATGCATACTAGCTTCAACCTCATCAATTATCAATACTCCTCCCTTATCTAGAGTCCATAAAACTGCACCGCATAAATCAAAGGACTTTCTAGTGCCAGATGATTCCTTGTCTTCCATTTTCCAAGTTGCCAAGGCATTAGTCTTGACACCTTTTTTATCGTAGATATAGTGACTTGAAAGAACTTCATATATTAAGTCTCCATTGTATAATTCTTCAGAATTAACTTGTAAATCAACAATATCGAAATCCATCTCATCAAAGTAATCTTTGATTTTTTTACGATATCTTTCATCTTGAAATAATTTGACAGTTTTTACTACATCTTTTGCTGTGTTTAGACCATCAATGACAATGTAATTTGCAAACCATTGAAGAATATCTGTAGGTTCTTTAATATTAAAAGAGTCACAAGTTGACAAGAATAATGCATTAGGTCTAGTTGCCTCTATTGCTGCATCGATAACCCTTGCTGAACCGATTAGCCCTGAAGAGACATCAATAATATCTCGACTTCTTTGAAACAGATTGACTTCTCTTCCTACAGATTTTCTAAACAACCATTCAGAAATTATTCCTGATTGATCAAATTCAAATCCGTATCGATAGCGATGTTCTGCAATTACAAATGTAATTTCGCAAGAGGTTGATTTCTCATCCCAACTTTCTCTTAACAAGAACGGATCGTAAGGTAGTCTTCTAATAGTAGATGAATGACCAAATACATTAACAAGCGAATCTAAGATACCCATAGCTTTGAGTAAATTTGATTTGCCGCTTGCATTAGCACCATAAATAGCTACAACATTCAATGCCTCATGTTTGCCATTCCTAATAATATTGTCTGGATGCTCTTTTTGCTTTGGCGCAGGAACTAAGCTTAATACTTGCTCTTCGCCTATCGATCTATAGTTGGAGACTCTAAATTCTATCAACATAGTATTTTTTACTGGATATCTGCAAAATAACTCAAGTTCATGCGCTTGATATTATCCAACTTACTTAATTTTGTCAATACATCATCACCTGATTCACACTAGCCAAAGATACATTTTTCAGAGCATTCAGCGCTACATTCATATCGGGATTGGGCAAAAGCCAATCCGCCAGCCAAAGCGAAGCCGACTTTTGCTTCACCATCGTTCGCGCCATCTACCGCGATGCCCGTAGCCAACAAGTACACCTACCCGCCCCACCCAAACGCGAAGAATTTCGCCTCAGTCCCTACACCCAACTCGAAGACTGGCTCGACACCGCCCTAACCCAACTAGGAGACAGACGTATCCTGCTGAATATCGATGAATTTGAAGCGATCGGCACAGCAATAGAACAGGGACGCATTAGCACCAATCTCTTTGGCGAACTCCGCAGCCTCATAGTCACCTTCTCCGCATAATCATCTCTGTGAAGATTTTAGAGGCGATCTGTCCTGAAATACAAACTGAACTAGCCTATAGTCTTGCTAATCACTCTCATAATTGCGATCGCCTATGACAAAATTGACATAGCGATCGCATAAACTAACTAACTCAATAATTAGCTTTGATATCTACACAAATAATCACATCACTATTTGCTCAATTTCCTATCTGGCAATGGATCACTGAGCCGCTTGGCTTGGAATTTATGCGAAATGCCTTAATTGCGGGTGGTTTAGCAGGAATTATTTGTCCAGCGATCGGTTGCTTTTTAATTGTGCAGCGGATGGCTTTGCTTGGTGATGTGATGACGCATACGGTGATGCCAGGGATGGCGATCGCATTTTTTTATAAGATTGATGTGGCAATCGGCGCGTTTATATCGGGGATTGGGAGTGCTTTTTTGATTGCATGGTTGCGATCGCAAACTCGCGTGAAAGTCGATGCGGCGATGGCGCTGACATCTTCGAGTTTTTTTGCGATCGGGATTTTGCTGATTTCATTGCTGAAAATCAAGATTGATCTGCATGGCTTTTTGTTTGGCGATATTCTCAGCGTTTCCCAGACTGATACGATTCGTGCGGGAATAATTACAGTGATCGTACTGGCTGCGATCGCCATGTTTTACAAACAATTATTGTTTTATACCTTTGATCGGATTGGGGCGCAGGCTTTGGGATTGCCTGTTAATCTGATTTATTTGGGGTTAATGGCAGGTGTGACTTTGACGATTATTGCCAGTATGCAAACGATGGGCGTGGTGTTGGTGGTGTCGCTGTTGGTTGGTCCCGCGATTACCGCCTATTTATTGGTCAAGGAATTACATCAGATGATTTTCTTGGGTTCTGGTTTAGGCATTACGGCAAGTGCGATCGGTTTATATGCCAGTTATTATTTAAATCTGCCTTCTGGCCCTGCGATCGTTTTGGCAGTGTTGCTCTTATTTTTACTGGCTTTAGTTTTTAGCCCTAGTCAAGGCTTACTCACAGGCAAATAAAAAGCGGCGCAATGCGCCGCTTTTTATTTGCTTATAGAGGTAGCGCTTTGCGCTACCTCTATTCGTTTGATTTATGCTTCGGTTGTTTCTTCGGAAGCGCTTTCTTCATTTACTTCAACTTCTTCAGCAATAACTTCTTCCACGACTGGTTCTGGTTTGGTGGGCTTTGGTCCCCTGACCAAAGCGAGATTTACGGGAGCTTTGACTTCTTCGTCCCGGCCGCCTCTTTTATCTCTCTTGCCTTTACCACCATCACGCCCATCACGACCACTAGAACGCCTTTTGTCGGAGTCGTCAGACTGTCTCGCGCTAGGTGTGGCTTCGTTGGTTTCGGGGTTTAGCTGACGGTCTGCTTTTTTGATAGGACGTTCTACCATTGTTAATTCCTAATTACTTGATGTATTTGTATCCTAGCCTGTTTGGGCATACTCTCGCGCACAAAACTAGGAAGGGCGCTTTGCGTCCTTCCTAGTTTTGTGACACTCCCCGCCCTTCAGCGACGGGGATTCTGAATTTAAGGAAAGCGTAAAAGTGCTAAATTTACGACGAGCTAAACCGTTAGGCTAACTCAAGGAGAAGGAGAATGCAGGAACTATGACTTCACAAACACTTTATCGTCTGTCAGCATTTACCACTACTGCCGATGGAGGCAACCCTGCTGGAGTCTGGGTTGGAGATTCGCTTCCAGACCCTGAGACTATGCAGCGCATCGCTATCGAAGTTGGCTTTTCTGAAACGGCTTTCGTCGCTCCTACTAGCGGATCTGACCGAACTATTCGGTACTATAGTCCTGAAGCAGAAGTTTCATTTTGTGGACATGCCACGATCGCAACGGGAGTGGTGTTGGGCGAGACCAGTGGAGACGGTACTTACCAACTGGCGACATCTGTTGGGATAGTCCCCGTTAGCGTTTGTCAGCAAGATGGTAATTATGAAGCTTCTCTGACTTCCGTCGAGCCAAGGCAAGAGCCTGCGCCTATTGCTCTGGTCAGCGAGGCTCTTGCTGCGTTGGGGTGGACACAAGATGATCTTAATGATTTAATCCCTCCAGCCAGAGCCTACGCTGGGGCATGGCACTTGATACTAGCTGTTGCTAATGCACAACGCTTAGCAGAACTGAACTATGACTTTGAGGCACTCAAAGCACTTATGCTCGGTGATGGACTCTCGACACTACAACTGATATGGCAGGAAAGTACAACTGTCTTCCACTCACGCAATCCTTTTCCAGTCGGGGGTATCGTGGAAGATCCAGCTACAGGTTCTGCTGCTGCTGCTCTCGGAGGATATCTTCGAGCGGCTGAACTCATTACAGTGCCAACGACTATCCGCATTCGTCAGGGAGAAGCGATGGGTCGCCCTAGCAAACTTTTAGTCCATATACCCATCAGTGGCGGAATTGTGGTGACGGGTAACGCGATTCGGATTTAGTTGAATCGTGGCAGCTTATCTCATAGCGCGGAATCAGTGCCAGACTTTTGGTGGTGCGTCTAAAAACTGTGGCGCAAATTCTCTAACCGATCGCAATTTATTTGAGCCAGCCCCAGCCTAAACTCGTTAATAGTAACGCCCCAAAAATCAGTCGATAGCCGACAAATACCCATGTTGTATGGGTTTGGAAGAATTTCAGGAGCCATGCGATCGCAAGATACGAAAAAATTACCGACGAAAACCAGCCGATCGCAAGCTGTCCTACACCAACATCTCCAAAACCTGTTTTGACAAGTCCCAGTAACTCGACTAAGCCTGAAATCGTAATCGCGGGAATGCCTAACAAAAAAGAAAATCTGGTTGCCGCCACCCGATCTAAACCTAAAAACAAACCTGCGGTCAAAGTTGATCCCGACCGCGAAGCCCCTGGAATTAAGGCGATCGCTTGCGCCAAGCCCATCAAAATCCCATCAATGATCCGTACTCGCTGAAACTGGCGCTTTTCAGTTTTATCGCGTTGTCCAAAAACTTCGGATAGCGCCAGCAAACTAGACATCACAATCGATGTAATTGCGATCGCAGTCAAACTTCTCAAAGGTGACTGATCATAGTTTTTAACAAAGATTTTAATTAACAAGCCGCCAAATAAAACGGGGAGCGTCCCTAATGCGATCGCCACGGCAAGCTTAAACTCGTGCGATTTGTACTGCTTATTTTGGATTGATGCGATCGTACCCAACGTAATCTTGCTGAGATCTTTCCAAAAATAGCTAACCACCGCCACAATACTACCGAGTTGAATCACCGCATCAAACGATAAACCCGTATCATGTTGCCCAAAAAGCTCATGAGCAACCTTGAGATGCGCCGAACTACTAATCGGCAAAAACTCTGTCAGCCCTTGCACGATCCCCAAAATGAAAGCTTGCCAGTATTCCATAAAAATTAAAATTTAGACAGACGATATATACCACAAACTAGCGAAACCGTAAAAAGTAGATATGAAGGGTTTGCTTACACACCTACTTTTTAAGATTCAATTTTCAGATTTGCTGTCATAATGACTAGTAAAATCAATTTCTAGTTAATCGGTATAAAAATATGGATTTAAGAGTATTAATCGTATTAGGACCTATTGTTTTGGTAGCTGCATGGGCTGCTTTTAATCTCGGCAAAGCCGTGATTAAGGGTGAAGCTTCCCTATTTGGCAAACAAGGCAATAATCCTTTTCAATAATTTCAGAAATAAAGCCAAATATTAAGAGAGGATGCTTCGCGTCCTCTCTTAATATTTGGCTTTATTGTTAGGTATGTAACGTCATCAGCATACATCGCGATAAAATAAGCGAAGAAATAAATAAAACTAATCTTGTAAGGTAGCTAAGATATGGCGATCGGAGAATATAAGCCTGGTTTAGAAGGGGTTCCTGCAACCCAATCCAATATAAGTTATGTTGATGGGCAAGCAGGGTTGCTGGAATATCGAGGTATCCGCATTGAGGATCTTTGCAAGCATAGCCATTTCCTTGAAACCAGCTACTTACTAATCTTCGGTGAACTGCCAAAAGCTACTCAACTAGAAGAATTTGAGCATGATCTCACCCATAGAAGAAGAATCAAATATCGCATTCGCGACATGATTAAGTCTTTTCCTGATAACGCTCATCCGATGGATGCACTCCAAACCAGTGTCGCCGCGCTGGGCATGTTTTATCCTCTGGGTAATTTTCATGATGTGGAGTACATCTATCAGGCGACGGTGCGACTGCTCGCCAAAGTACCGACAATGGTGGCGGCTTTTCATATGATGCGTCAAGGGAATGATCCTGTGATGCCTCGCGATGATTTGGACTATGCCTCTAATTTTCTGTACATGCTCAATGAGAAAGTCCCCGCTCCTTTCGCCGCCCATATTTTTGATGTATGTTTAACTCTTCATGCCGAACATACGGTTAATGCTTCAACTTTTGCAGCTTTGGTAACGGCTTCGACTCTAACTGATCCCTATGCCGTGATGACTTCTGCGATCGGCACTCTGGCTGGTCCTTTGCATGGCGGTGCTAACGAGCAAGTAATGATGATGCTCGAAGAAATTGGCTCAGTTGAGAATGTGGCGGCTTACCTTGAGCGCAAGATTGAGCGCAAGGAGAAGATTATGGGCTTTGGACATCGCATTTATAAAGTCAAAGATCCGCGTGCGATCGTTTTACAGGACTTAGTGCATAAAATGTTTGAAGAGTTTGGTCGTGATCCTTACTATGACATTGCCTTAGAACTAGAAAAGCAAGCCTTTGATAAGCTAGCTAGCAAAGGCATTCATCCGAATGTGGATTTCTATTCGGGTTTAGTTTACAAAAAGCTAGGGATTCCCAGTAATTTGTTTACGACTATTTTTGCGATCGCACGTGTGCCTGGTTGGTTAGCGCACTGGAAGGAGCAACTTTCTGATAACCGCCTGTTCCGTCCAACGCAGGTTTATACAGGGTTACATGATGTAACTTATACGCCAATCTGCGATCGCTAAAATAGTTTGTAAGTAGGCACAAACCCTTTCT
>JAYUSC010000555.1:0-3015 GCA_043755885.1 Pseudanabaena sp.
CGAGTAGTTTGAATTACTTGGCTCGACTGCGTAAGAAGATGGCAACTAAGTTCATGCCTAAAACTAAAACTAAAAGCACGACGATACCTGCCGAAGCTAGTGTCTGAAACTCTGGCTTCGGATTGCCAACCCACTCATAGATTTGGTAGGGGAGAACGGAAAAGAAGTTATCGTTTGACCATAATGTATCGGTAAATACATCTCCCATGTTACCACTGAACAAAGCTCCAAAGTTGATAGGAGAAGCTTTGGGGTCGAATCGGACAGTACCAGCACCAAGGACAACAATCGGTGCAGTTTCGCCAATCCCTCTAGAGGTAGAGATAATCACCGCAGTCAAAATCCCTGGTAGCGCCGCAGGTAAGACATGATGGCGAATCGTTTGCCACTTGGTTGCACCAACACCATAGGAAGCTTGACGGATTGATTGAGGCACGGCGCGGATGGCTTCTCTAGAGATGACAATAACTGGCGGTAAAATCAGTAAAGTAATCGTTAGAATCCCTGTCACTAATACGGCGCGACCGTTATACATACCGCGCACAAATAGTCCTAAGCCTAATAGTCCATAGATAATCGAGGGGATACCAGCTAAGTTATAGATATTTAGCTCAATTAACTCTGATAACCAGTTTTTCTTGGCATATTCTTCCAAATAAATTGCTGAGCAAACTCCAAGAGGAATTACCAGTAACAATACATAGGCAAGCATTGAGATCGATCCAAGAATGCCAGCTTTGTATCCTGCTTCTAAAGGATATCGCTCAGATGAATATAGCTGAAATAAATCCCAGTTCAGGCGACTAGAACCATCGCTAACTACCTGATAAATTAAGAATGCAAGGACAACCAATCCAAGACATGTGGCGAAAATACAAAATGCCGAGAATATTTTGCCCAAAAACTGTCTTGATTCGAGCTTTGGCTCAAATTTTGATTCGCTAGGTTGTCCGTCAATATTTTCTAATATATCGATTCCGTTACTCATAGGTTTCTTTGAAGCGGTTGCTAATTAGCTTACTGATAATATTAAGAAAGAGTGTGATCAGAAATAGCATCATCCCCACGGCAAAGAGAGCTTGATATTCAACGCTGCCGACTCGTGAGTCACCCTTGGCAACTTGAGCGATATAGGCTGTCATTGTGCCAACTGTTTGCCTTGGATCGAGAGTCAAAACAGGTCTTTGACCAGCAGCGATCGCAACAATCATCGTCTCACCAACAGCGCGGGATATACCCAAAATTATGGCAGCACAGATACCAGACAGAGCCGCAGGAAAAACAATCCCAGTGGCAACTTCTTTTTTGGTTGAGCCAAGCCCATAGGCGGCTTCTCTGAGGGAGCTTGGTACAGCGATCATCGCATCAGTACTGATTGATGCGATCGTGGGGATAATCATCACGCCCATGATCAACCCTGCACTGAGAGCATTAAATCCTTGTAGCCCAGGGATAAGATTTCTTAAAATTGGTGTAACAACTGTTAGTGCAAAGTATCCATACACAACCGTGGGTACGCCAGCTAGCAACTCAATGACTGGACGTAAAAATTTACTCAATCTTGGTGATGCGTATTCTGACAGATAAACAGCAGTTGCTAGTCCGAGGGGAGTTGCGACTAACATCGCAATTAAAGCCACCATCAAAGTGCCGTTAACCGTTGGCCAAATACAAAAGCCTTTTTCGGGAAACTGGGGTGTCCAGCTACAGCTATAGCTGCCGTTTTCTAAGGTCTTACCAAATAGAAACTCACCAATGCTTGCCTTGCCGAAAAAGCTAACTGTTTCTGAGGCAAGTAAATAGACGATCGCAACTGTAGTCAGTACAGAAACGAAAGCACAAAAAAGCAACGCATAGCCGATCGCACTTTCTTTAATATTGCGATCGCGGCGTTGATAAAGGTCGAGATCTTCAACCTGAGGTGGATTTACTGGACTTGTCATAATTTTTTCTCATCAAGTACATCAAAAGTCAAAGCCCCCCATAGATGCTAGGAGGGCTTTGCTCAAAACTAACTTGTAATTATTTCAAGTCTTTTGCAAGCAATTCAGCTACAGAAACGCCAGCAGGAGCATCCATAAAGGTTGAGCCTGTCTTAGCAGCACTCAAACGTTCAAGGATCTTAGGCAAAGCATCGCTAGGAAGTGGTACATAACCAACTTCTTTGACCACTTTTATATCTTTGAAGTAGTAATCAGCAAAAGCCTTGACTTCAGGTCGGGCAAGAGCTTTCTTGCTGACATAGATAAACAAAGGGCGAGACAAAGGAGAATATTTGCCAGAGTTGATATTTTCAGCAGTAGGTGCAACACAACCTTTACCACCATCTACTTCGATCGCAGTCAGCTTCTTAGCATTTTCTTCAAAATAAGCAACTCCAAAGAAGCCCACAGCACCCTTGCCGCCTTGAACACCCTTGACGGTGATGTTGTCATCTTCGCTAGGTTGATAATCCTTACGAATCGCCTTAGCTTTTTTGTTGATGGCTTCGGTAAAGTAGTCAAATGTACCAGAGTCAGCACCTGCACCAAAGAGGGCAATTGGTTCTTTGGGGAAATCAGGGCGAACTTGATCCCAAGATGTGATTTTGCCTTCTGCATCAGGACTCCACATGGTGTTAAGTTCAGCAACAGTCAGGCACTTTGCCCAAGTATTTTCTTTGTTAACAACCACAGTTAAGCCATCAACAGCAACTGGTAGTTCAACAAACTCTACGCCATTCTTCTTGCAATCTTCAGCTTCTTTTGCTTTGATTGGACGAGAAGCATTAGCAATATCAAGTTGTTCAGCACAGAATTTCTTAAATCCACCGCCAGTACCGCTTGTAGCGACAGGGACTTTTACGCCAGGATTTGATTTTGCGAAGTCTTCAGCAACGGCTTTGCTAATTGGCGCAACGGTGCTAGAACCATCAATAGTGATGTTGCCAGATAAATTAGAAGGTGCTTTGGCTGGTTCCTTAGCGGGATCTTTCATCGCTGTGGTTGGAGACGCTGCGGGGCTAGTTGCACCAGG
>JAYUSC010000556.1:0-3011 GCA_043755885.1 Pseudanabaena sp.
AGCTTCTTTGGGTTTTATATTTAATTGCACCTAGCTACTTATTCATTACTTTCGATACAGGTGGATCTAAGATGCTGACACCTACAACACTTTGGCTCAAAAGGCTATACTAAAAGTATCAATGTTTACAGAATTTAATATTGGGATCGCCAAAATTGTGAATAACAACTGGTAGCTCATGCCAATGTTGCGTGTTCTAGTTAACATAACAGGAGGAGACCATGTCTAATATCACAACTGGCGGTCAAATGCTTTGGAAACTTGAAGATGGCGAACGTGTCTTACATTTACGCCACAATGCCGCCGAACAATGGCGACACTACGAAGATTTTCCTGAATATGCGCTCCAAGACCCCGTCGGCTTTTCTAAAGGTATCGCCACTTTTGTCACATTACTAAAAAAAGATTGGGTTGCCATTAAGTCCTAAAATGGCAGAAAGCGTTGCATTGCAACGCTTTCTCAATTGCTAGCACTACCTCACAACTATGGGTCAAAACAACCAAATCGCGACACTTGATCAATCTCAACTTATTGCGATCGCAAATAAGTTCTCTGCTCAAAAACAAGTTGCTGACATTCAACCCTTTGGCAGTGGCAATATTAACGATACTTTTTTAGTTTCTTTGCAAGAACCCACAGCTAAGCCTTTTATCTTGCAGCGCATAAATACGCAAGTATTTAGCGAACCAAAGTTAGTCATGCAGAATATGCGAACCTACGCGAATCATGTACAAGATCGCATTCAAAATTCGCCACTAGATCGGCGTTGGGATATCCCGCAAGTATTACAAACTGCTCAAGGTGAAGACTATTGGCAAACTGAAAGTGGCGAGTTTTGGCGATCGCTGAGTTTTATTGCCGATTCGCAATCCTTTGATGTCATGGGAAATACTAAGCAAGCGCGAGAAGTTGGCTATGCTTTGGGAATGTTCCATCATCTGACCAGTGATTTAGCACCAGAGAGATTAGCGGATACTTTGGAGGGTTTTCATCTTACGCCGCGCTATTTTCGTCAGTATGAGCAAGTTCTTGCAAGCAGCAATTTTAAGCGATCGCCTGAAGTTGATTATTGTTTGAAATTTGTCTGCGATCGCAAAGGTTTAGCACATATTTTAGAAGATGCGAAAGCGGCTGGGAAATTACCATTGCGAACGATGCATGGTGATCCCAAAGTGAATAATATTTTGTTTGATCGACAGACGCAACTGGCGGTGAGTGTGATCGATCTCGATACCGTGAAATCTGGATTAGTGCATTATGACATCGGTGATTGCTTGCGATCGGGTTGTAATCCTGCGGGGGAAGAGACTGAGCAATGGCAAGATGTTGAATTTGATACGGAACTCTGTCAGGGGATTTTGCAGGGATATCTCTCAATGGCGCGATCGTTTCTCACAGAATATGATTATGCTTATATTTACGATGCGGTTCGCGTAATTACCTTCGAGTTAGGATTACGTTTTTTTACCGATTATTTAGCTGGAAATGTTTACTTTCATGTCAAGTATCCTGAACATAATCTATTGCGATCGCTAGTCCAGTTTCGGCTAGTAGAGAGCATCGAAGCTCAAGAATTAGTTGTCAATAAAGTCATTAAAGATATATGGAATCACCACAAACAATTTTAGAATTTCTCGATCGCCGTTTTGATGCGATCGAGATGCCTTGTTTTGGAAATATGAATATCGACTATATTTCTTCTAGATTATTAGCCTTTCGAGATGATAGCCGTTGGTTAATTCTCTTTAACTCAATTGCTTGGTGGCCATCGGGTGAAGGATTAATGACGATATTAGAGTGCGTTGGTAACTGCGTACAGGAAAAAGAAGGATTTAGCTCCCTTATCACGGGACAAATTAAATATGATGAAATGCCTAACGACTTTGATGTAACTGTGCGTGGTAAGCCTATCCCTTTATCAGAGTTGAATATTATTTCGCGTCCAGATTTATTTTCTGAATATGAGCCGAATATTGCGTTTACAGGTAATCCCGATTTGTACAAACCGCCAACAAATCCTAATACTGACTGGTCATTTTGGTTCCCCAAGTAAAAAAACAAAAAGTGTGAGGCTTTGCGATCGCTTAGTAACTGCGTGCTTTATCTAGGCTCACCCACCTGTTTCCCTTTATGTTATTGCGTATCGAGAGTTGCGTGGTAGTCAGTTGGTTAGTTGGAATGAGTGCCAATCTCTTAATGACCTTTATAAATTAAGCGATCGCATATCCTGATACTTGACGTATATAAACGGGCTAAAAACCTCATTACGATGCTTCCGATAAATCTTAAAATCACGATCCAAAGTCATCACCGCACTATTAGTGCTCAGCCATCCCCACCAAACAAGCGTTACTCAAACGACATCGGCACAGCCTCATAACGATTTATCAACACCCGCACATTACTCGCATCCTCTTGCAGATTGAATGCGATCGCAATCGCCCCCACCTCGATCATCTCAAAAACAGCCTCAATCAAGTTGAATACCTCCTAATTGGTGGGTATGCCGTTGGATACTATGGCTTCGTCAGAGCTACAGGCGACATGGATGTTTGGGTCAAAATTAATCCAGACAATGCCATCAAAGTCGTGACTGCCTTAAAAGAATTTGGTTTTGCAGTTCCAGAATTATCTCCTGAACTTTTCTTGAAGGAAGATCAAATTGTGCGGATGGGAGTTCCACCGTTGCGATTAAAAATCCTCACAACCATCTCAGGAGTCGAGTTTACAGCTTGTTTTGAAAATCGGCTCATAGCTCAAATTGACGATCTTGATGTGAACTTAATCAATCTAGAAGATTTGAAACTAAATAAACGAGCCAGTAGAAGACTTAAAGATCTATTGGATTTAGAAAATCTCCCATAATTCAGTGGTAATAAGCGATCGCAATCCCTTTGCCTTGTAATACTCCACAGGCGCGATCATGGCAAAATCACCAACAGACTCGTATCCAAAATCATAAATAGCTTTAAACAACAAGTCCAATCAGGGTTTGAGCCTCGCGTAGCGA
>JAYUSC010000557.1:0-3003 GCA_043755885.1 Pseudanabaena sp.
CCTCTTGCTCTTTCGGGTTGCAGATTAAGCCAAATCAAAAACTAGAATTTCGGCGTTACCTTTACCAATCAATTTCAAGTCGCCAACCTGATCGCAAGAAATCGCGTCACCAGCATTTAATAAGCGATCGCCAACTAACACAGAGCCTCTGGCGACCTGTATCCATGCATAGCGATTTTGATTAACGGTATGGGTCACCTCAGCGCCATCTTCGAGAATAGAAGCGTAAATATAAGCATCTTGATAAATCGTGACTGTGCGATCGCGTCCATCGGGTGAAACAATCAACCGCAACTGGTTCAGCTTTTCTGCTCGCGAGAAAGCGATTTGTTCATAACTTGGCTTTACACCTTCTTGATTTGGCAAAATCCATATTTGCAATAAATAAGCAGCTTCTGTCGCCGAAGGATTAAACTCACTATGAGTAATCCCAGTCCCAGCGCTCATTCTTTGGACATCGCCAACCTGAATAACTGAGCCATTGCCCATGCTGTCTTTATGCTCTAAAGCACCATCCAGCATATAGGTAATAATTTCCATATCGCGATGGGGATGGGTTCCAAATCCTTTGCCGCCAGCAATCTGATCTTGATTAATTACCCGCAAAGATCGAAAAGCCATATGTTGCGGATCGTAATAGTTAGCGAATGAGAAGGTGTGATAACTATCGAGCCATCCGTGATTGGCATGACCTCTTTCTTCTGATTTACGAATAGTAAGCATAGTTTTTTGACCTTAAATATTTAGAACAGTAACGAAAAAGACGCACAAAGTGCGTCTTTTTTATTGTAAATAAAGCGCAATCGCGCTTTATTTACTTACCGCCTTTTTTTAGCGCCAAGATTACTTCGACTTCAGCAGTGTCTGCGTTAGGATAAACCGCAGTGCCAGCTAAGCCACGGATAGATTCAATCAAAGCCTTAGCCTCAGGAGGAGTCTTTTCTTTGTCGGTCGGAGACATGAAAGTCTGGACGATACTCCATGTGCGATCGGCATCAACATAGAAGTAGCCAACGTTGTTAGCAGGTAGAGTGCTAACTATTGACTTGAAAGTGGGATCCGCATCGATCGCAGTTGCAGGTTTCGGCACAAAGAGAGATACGATCGGGGACGCAGTGATGAAGATAGTGTCTTTTTGGCTCCAGCCATAAGAACCGATCGCACCAGCTCCAGCTACAGACCATTCTGTAACTGATACGCCGCCGACATCTTTTTTGGCTACCTTTACGCTATTCTTGGATACAAAATCATCCACTTTCTTAAACAAGGATTCCGCAGCAGCACGGTTTGTGGTTTGCACCATCAATAAAGGTGCTAGCCCTTGAGATTGCGCCAAAATTCCTTCTGGTTTTCCAGATACAACTGCAAACGCAAATTCGCCATCCATCCAGCCAAAGATATCTTTATCAAGGTCAAGAGGCAATGGTGAAGACTTCAGTTGCGCTCTAACTTCGTCGATCCCCTTCTTGACTTCAGGTGTACTATCGGCTGACTTGACAAATTGCTCCCACGAATTCTTGATATTAAACCCAGTGGTTACTATAAATGCTTGAGAAGGAATCTGACTCATAACCTTATTTGGCGAGTTCTTGAGTGCAGCAATAGCCGCAGGATCAAACTTACCAGTCGCTTTAAAGCGAAGCCCTGCATCATCAATGCCAAATCCCATATTCACAGATTTAATCTGTTTCATTTGCAATAGGGTCTGTGGAGGAATTGGCTGTGCATCTGGGTTTAATGCTGCAAGTTCAACAATCGATTCGCCAAAGTTAGGTATATAAAATTGGACAATGGGATTTTGAATCTTGAGATCGTCTACACTTGCGGCACTAGCCAACGAAGCTTCACCTTTAAAGGTGTCGATCGCCATTTTCACTTCCACTTCACGAGGACTGAGGATCAGGTAATCCCCCACCATGGCAGTTCTGCTAGCTTTAGCCCCTTCACCATATTGGACGATCTGTATGCCTTTGTAATCAGATTTAGTTTCTTTGCCACCAGCTTTAGCCTTCACCTTGTCTGTCAAAAACTTCTCGGCTCCAGCCTTGTCTTTAACCTCAATTACGATCAGTCCATTTGGTTCTGGTTTGGCTTTGGGAGCGTCTTTGTCCTGAACAAACTGAATAGAACCTGTATCGCTCATTGGGACATAGCGATTAGGTAACAAGCTAGCAGTTTTGCCAGAAGGCAAAATAGCGATAGTTACATTTTTGCCAATCCAAGGCTTCACATCTTTTTCGTAGTCAAAGTCACTCGAAGCAAGCCCTTTCTTTGTCTCAGCGATCGCCTGATCGTAAAGCTTTTTAGTTTCAGGGGACAAGAACTGCTCAATTTTGGACAGAGCCGCAGTGTCAGTTGATATAGAAATTGCTACCAATGAGCGTTTAGGAACAACTGCAAGTGTTCCTACAGCGCTACTGCCTGTAGGTAGTAGTGCTGGCTTATTTAAGAAGAAATAAGCACCTATACCACCTGCCACCACTACAGCCGCGCCACCAATAATTGGTAGTAAATTTGGTTTGGTCTTAGTCATAAATCACCTCACACTTGTCAATTTCAATATGACAGTATATGGCTTAACTTAGAAACACCCATAGAGTTGATTCACCGATGTATTGTGAGTTCGGTCACATCAACCCTGTTTAAAGAATAGTTTAAAGCCTGTAAGAAATCTCCTATTTGCTTATGGGGTGATACTTTCAAGTAGATATTGCGATCGCAAGTTAATAAGTAGTAAACAAATAAAAAATCCCTCTAAAGGATGAGGATTAAAATATTTTGGAGAGCTTTGAGTAAGGATGGGGCGCGTAGCGCCCCATCCTTACTCAAAAATCAAGCCATGCTGGGATAACTTGCCATGCTTGATTAAGAGATTTATCTAGTATTTTGTAATTTGGTTCAAACTTACTGACTAATTCCCAAAATTTGTCTGAGTGATTCATATGGACTGTGTGGCAAAGCTCATGAATCAACACATATTCCACCACATTGGTTTCGAGGAAT
>JAYUSC010000558.1:0-2997 GCA_043755885.1 Pseudanabaena sp.
CAGGCTGGGCGGGCGAAGCCCGCCCAGCCTGTCTTGCCTATATAATCAAAATAGCTACATCGTTCAGGGCAAGAGCCAAACTCACCGAAGACAAGCCCCATGAGTTATTCAGATTCGGAATCAAATACCTTGAGCCGCCGCTACGAATTGCCGACCTGTTTGCTAGAGGTGTGGACAGAGCGATCGCCTTTATCAGATTGGCAATCGCAGACTGTTGCTCAAAATTTGAGCTTTCGTCTGCAATTAACTCACGGCAAAAAAATTATTAAAGGTAATCAGCAACAAATTCTCAACTTAATCGAAAGCGTTACCGCCTATTGCGATCGCTGGTTAGCTCAAGATGACTTTGCAACACTTGATCATGCGATCGCAGTTCCCAAATTGCCGAAGTTACAACTCTCGACTTTACAATTATTTGACCTCTACGAAAGTCTCGAACTCTGTGCCAATGAGTTCGTGATTTTGCCAAACTTAGTCCTAGAAGTGCGCCGCCTCAATCCCAACTGGCTGAAAATTGTCGCAGGTGCGATCGCAGTCGTCGGTGTCAGTATTGGCATAATTCGTCTAATTTCACCGCCATTTGGTGAGCAACCCAGCTATCAGATTGCCTCTACGCCTACTGCTGCCGATCCTGAGAGAGCAGCACTCCCTCCTGTTAGTTTAGATAACAAAGTAGAAGGTGGTGCAAAGCAAGACGCTGCACCCAAATCTACTAATCCAATTATTTCTAGCTCTAAACCTTCTCTTTCCGAAGAAAAAAACAATGTAGCAAAAGCCCCTGCGGCTTCTAGCCGCTCTCAACCTCCTCAAAATCTAAATCGCGATCGCAAAGATCGCGAGCAAACCAATAAAGTTGCGATCGCACCAGATTCTGGTATTGCTGATTCTATGAATTCTCGACGCGCAGCAGATAATCTTCCATCTATTACAGGTGCGATCAAACCGTCAAGTCCAACGACAAGACCAAGGCAATCAGAGGCTCCAAACAAAGATAGTCTCTCTGCATCAACAACTTTTTCGAGAGAATCTGCTCCATCATCTACAGCCCCATCTGAGCCATCTATTCCTTCGCCAGCATCTCGTGCGGCTAATGAGAATATAACTAATATCAAAGTTAATATTAAAGTTTTACAGATTCAATCGGAACTTCCAAGTGATATCACCGCGGCTTTAGTTCGTTACATCCAATCTCAGCAAATTACGACATCGGCAACAGGAACTTTCGCCTTCGAGTTAGAGGTTTTAGGCGATCGCATTAGTAATATATCGACTGATAATCAAGGGTCAATATTGAAAGATGCCAATGCGATCGCAGAATTAAAAAAAGCTATTTTAAATTGGCGATCGCCTAATCCTACCAATGGCAAAATCCGTTTAGTCCTGCAATTATCTCCATAAAAAAGGGGACGCAAAGCGTCCCTTTTTTATGAAGTCAGTTGAAATACAAAGCTAACTTTGTCACCTTTGCCTAGAGAAATGCGATCGCCTACCCTGAGCTTATGACGATTGCCCGCAGGTAGGGGCAAATTATTGACATAAGTACCATTGGAGCTACCTGTATCCTCAAGGTAGAAAAAGCCAGCCTCAGCACGAATATCCGCATGGATACGCGAAACAATATCTGAATCTGGGAAACCCGACACATCAATATCGGGAGGAATTACCGTATTTGATTTACCAATATGTACAACTGGTAAATGGGCAGGAATTTCGATATTGAGATTAGTCTGCACATGTAGCAAAGACGCAGCAAATTGTTGTAACTGGGTCTTTGCACTACTCATCGGCATAGCAATTGGCTCAGGGTTCGGTGTAGTAATAGGTTTAGTTACAGATGGATTTTGTTCCTCCGCTGCAAGCAAGTTTTCAATATCGGTAAACTTGGGAATAGTTGTCCCTTCGGTGAAAGAATTAGTGACCAAATTTGCGACTGAATCATCTTCGGTCATGGCATCAGGTAAAGAATTTGACATAGCGCTAGATGGTATGGAGGGAATTTCGGTAGATGGATCGATAGATGGCGCGATCGCAATTTCAGGATTAATATCTGGGGGCGGATTGGTTACAGTTGCTGCACTCAGGTTAAACCCACAATGTCCACAAAATTTAGCATCTGATAATACACTTGCACCACAGCTAGGGCATGGAATATTTTTGACAATTGGTAACGGCGTAAAACAAGCTTCGCAGTTTACGGCTCCGTCAGGGTTTGCATGGGCGCAACTAGGGCAAATAATCATAAGGGCAAATTATCTCGGTGATACTTAGCTTATCGAGAATTTAAGGATTTGGCGGTGTTTGCAGCACAGTTTTGGATGCAATCCGTGTTTTTTTGCGATCGGCTTCGCTGAGAGTCGTGCCTTCTTGGAGACGAGTTGCATTATTTTGCAAGATTGTCGAGGCCTTGCGATCGCCCATTTGCAAAGCGGTTTTCGCAGCAGATTGTAACATTGTCGCTGCTCCAGTGCGATCGCCCTGTTGCAGCTTTTGTTCGGCAAGTTGGGTTTGGCGATATTTAGCTAAAGCTAATAAATAATTTTGTACCTGCGGATCGACTTGCGGCGTAAAATCCTGCACCAAATCGGCGGTGATTGCCACTGGTGATGACAACGAATTAATTTTTGCCTGCGCGGGAATGTCATAACGGACTTGAACCGTCAAAATCGGAATTTCCGAATTAGCAGGATCTTCGGCAATATAACTAGCAGGGCTGATATAGAGATTAAATAGCACTACTCGCTCTACGTCTGTCATCAGATCGCCAAGCCTGACAATAATCGCATTCCCCTCGGTCTGATAAGGTAACTCGATCGTGTCAGGGGCGACTTGGGCGATCGGCTTTAATTCCGCTAGCCTGACATGGGGTGCAAGCTCCAAAATTAGATGTGCATTAGTTAACCCGATCGCTTGGACTCGTTTTAATAATTTCTGAAATTCTTCTCCAGCCGCCTCAGGGGAGGAAATATACGCCATCGCACCACCGCCAGCGTCAGCAAT